>CAZKYZ010000482.1:0-3055 GCA_964557055.1 uncultured Desulfobacterales bacterium | reverse complement strand
GCTCAGGCCTATGCGGGGCATCAATTCGGCTCTTTCACCATGCTGGGCGATGGGCGGGCAATATTGTTGGGTGAGCAGGTGACGCCGAAAGGTGAGCGCTTCGACATCCAGTACAAAGGGTCCGGCAGAACCCAGTTTTCGCGGCAGGGAGACGGAAGGGCGGCCCTGGGCCCGATGCTTCGGGAGTATATCATTAGCGAGGCCCTGTACGCCCTGGACATACCGACGACCCGTAGCCTCGCGGTGGTGACCACCGGTGAACAGGTGTTCCGTGAAACCGCCCTGCAGGGGGCGATTCTCACCCGTACTGCGGCCAGCCATATCCGGGTGGGCACTTTCCAGTATGCGGCGGCGAGAGGCAAACCCGACGAGATCCGGACGCTGGCCGACTACACCATCCATCGTCACTTTCCGGATCTGGCTGCGGACGGGAATCTGTATCTTGCCCTGCTTGGGGCCGTCATGGAGCGGCAGGCGTCTTTGGTGGCCCGCTGGTTGCTGGTCGGTTTCATTCATGGGGTCATGAACACGGACAACATGGCCCTTTGCGGTGAAACCATCGATTACGGCCCCTGCGCGTTCATGGACGCCTACGATCCGAATACCGTATTCAGTTCCATCGATCACAACGGCCGATACGCATACGGCCGGCAGCCGCAGATCGCCCAGTGGAATCTTACCCGGTTTGCCGAGACACTATTGCCGCTGATTCACGAGGATCCGCAAGAGGCCGTATCGATGGCAAGCGAGGCAATCTCCGGATTTTCAGGCACCTTCCGTTATTACTGGCTGGCGGGCATGCGGGCCAAACTGGGACTGTTGAACCAGGAAGCCGATGACGGCACCCTGGTGGAGAGCCTGCTCGATTGTATGCACCGACACGGGGCGGATTTTACCAACACCTTCCGCGATCTGGCATCCGGTTCCTTGCCGGAGGCCTCTGTATTCCGGGCCTTGGATTTTAAACAGTGGTTCGAGCGCTGGCAGGCCCGGCTGAAACGGCAACCCGATTCCTGGGAGGCATCCCGCAGACTCATGAACACCCACAACCCGGCGGTCATCCCCCGAAACCACAGGGTGGAAGAAGCCTTGGAGGCGGCCGTGGAGCGGGCCGATTTTTCGGTCATGGAAAAACTGCTGGGTGTTCTGTCCCAACCCTACCAGGATCCGCCGGAACAGGCCGGCCATCACCTGCCACCACCCCCTTCGGCGCAGCCCTACCGAACCTTCTGCGGGACGTGAGCTAATCGACGGCTATCACTCTTTGCAGTCCGTCCTGCCGGTTCGGGTTGCACTACGCCCAATATTACGGGAAGTTGCGCCGGCCCGATCCGCCGGCCGTGCCGTTGTCACGGATGAATACCTGACATTGTTGCTGTGTGCTGTTGGTCAGCAAAAAAGGCTTGATGATCCTGATAAGGAGTTCGTCCGTGAAAACACGCATTGTTGTACATGACAATAGGCAATCACCAAGTGGGTTGGGGATTCATTGAAAAATCGAACAAAATCTCAAAACTATGGTATGAAAATCGGAATATCGTTCCAGCTTACCACAACACAGTAAGAAGGGAGGGGTGACCATGATACGAAAGGCCTTTTTCCCAGGGTGTTACATTCAGGGCAAGGATGTTCTTCGCAATCTCGGGGAAATCGAAGAGCTCAAGGGAAAAAAAGTTTTTGTTCTCGCTACGAACACGGCTGTTGAAAGAATTATTCCGGACAACCTTTCAACCTGGAAAAGCATCTGTGACCTCACCTATGAAAAATGCAGTGGTGCCTGCACCTGGGATGAGATCAACCGGGTACTCGAAATCGCCAAGGCGGACAACTATGATTTCATTATCGGCATGGGGGGTGGGAAGACCATTGACACGGCCAGGGTGGTTGCCAAACAACTGGGCGTAAAATACATCGCAGCACCGACCATCGCCGCTACCGACGCACCCACTGCAAGTGCTTGTGTCGTCTACAATAACGAAGGTTCGATTGTCGACTATTTCACCACGAGCAATCCCGATTATGTTCTGGTGGACACGAGGATCATTGCCGAAGCGCCGGTACGGTTTCTGGTGTCCGGAATGGGGGATGCCCTGGCAACATGGTTCGAAGCGGAGACCTGTGATCGATCCCATTTTCGAAACGTATGCGGCGGGTTCAATCTCAGGGCCATTATGGTCCTTGCCGATGCCTGCTACCAAACCCTGTTGACCTACGGCAGCACAGCCAGGATCTCCTGTGAAAACAATTTGGTAAGTCCGGCGCTCGAGTACATTGTAGAAGCCAACACCCTTCTCAGTGGCCTGGGTTTCGAATCAGGTGGTCTCTCGACCGCACACGGCATTCATGACTGTCTCTGTAATCTGGAAGGCACCCACGCCTACTATCACGGCGAAAAGGTGGCCTTCGGTACCCTGGCCGGGTTGTTCCTTGAAGCCAAGCCACAGTCGTTGATCGACGAAGTGTACGCATTCTGCAAATCTATCGGTCTGCCCACCACATTGCAGCAGATCGGTTTGGAGGGCGTTACCGGCAAGGAATTGGAAGCAGCCATTCAGCCGGTGTATGATAACCAACAAAGCTATTTGCACAACGTCAGTTTCGCTTTGACACCCGAAGGGATCATAGAGGCCATCCGGATGGCGGATGCGTTCGGACTTCATCTTGGGTGAGGATGATGAGGAGGGCCGGGCCTCGGACGATTTGCCCGGTGTTACAACAGACCTCTTTTTCATTTCCATGCAAGAATCAGGTGCAAGGCTATCGAACCAGGCATCACGACTTCGATAGCCGCTCGATCCGAACATTTGCTCTGCTTCTGTGACCGGCAGACTTTAAGGCCCTAAAGAAAGCGCGGCGTTTCAGATTGTATTGAAACGCCGCGCTTATATGCTACGATCAGGCGAGGTCGAAGCGGTCAAGGTTCATTACCTTGTTCCACGCCGCTACAAAGTCGTGCAGGAACTTCTTTTGGGCATCCTCACTACCATAAACTTCCGCCAGGGCCCGGAGTTGGGAGTTCGAACCGAAGATGAGGTCGACACGGGTGCCGGTCCAC
>CAZKYZ010000481.1:0-3063 GCA_964557055.1 uncultured Desulfobacterales bacterium | reverse complement strand
CCAAACTCCTTGCCCATCGACTAGAAAACACCCAGCCTTCCCTGTAACCGTACTTTTTATTGAACCGGGTCACGTGGTCAATAATTCCCATCCGTCGCATTTTGCTGCGGACGGTCTCCAGCATCCGGGGGGTAAAAATGGAGTTTCACCTTTTGGGAACCATTGCCTATAATATATTCGACGGGTATCATTATGCTTGGCAGCGCCTGCCCTAAAGGTCTGTCAGATTTATAGTTACAAAATGTGCAATCCGCCGCCGGCGGAGCATTTTCATTTGTGATCGGTATATATGTCGATCGAGAGGAAATAGACTTATGCGCATACTGCTGGTACAACCTGATTATCTTGATAAAAATATAGGTTTCCGCCTGTTGGCCTTGCCGGAACCATTGCATCTGGAAATGGTCGCAGCTGCGGTTCCGGAACATGATGTCTCTATCCTGGATATGCGGCTGGATGGGAATCTCGACGCTGCTTTAAGAAAATTCTGGCCCGAGATGGTTGCCGTTACTGCACTAACCCCCGAAGTTTATGCCGTTCAGGACATTTTAAAACAGGTCAAAGCCTTTTCTTCGGAAATTTTTACCGTCGTCGGTGGCCACCATGCCACACTTTTACCGGAAGACTTCTTTCTCGCCCAGGTCGATGCCATCGCCATCGGCGAGGCAGAATTAATGTTCGAGGACCTCGCCCAGGCCGTTGCCGACAGACGGGGACTGGGTAGTGTGTCAAATATCATCTGGAAAGATCGTAACGGACAGTTTGTCCGCAACCCCCTCACAAAAAACAAAGTCAATTTGGATGCCGTCCCCATACCCCGTCGTGACTTGACCGAAGCCTATCGCAACGAATACTTTTTCCTGTTCGATAAACCCGATACCTCTGTTGCTACCTCAAGAGGGTGTCCATACCGGTGCAAGTTCTGCAGTGTCCATGAATTCTACCACGGTCATACCAGCCAGATGACCGCTAAGCGGGTGTTGTCCGAAATATCTGCGGTTACTACTGATCATATCACCTTTGTTGACGACAACTTTTTGATGAACTACAAGCGTGAGAACACCATTGCCGACATGATCAAGTCTAGCGGCATAAAAAAATCATTCTCCATGGAATGTCGTACCGATTCCATCGCCAGGCATCCGGAACTTGTGGAAAAATGGGTTGATATTGGTCTTTTTGCGGTTTTGCTGGGGCTGGAAGGTGGCAGTGACAAGATCCTCAAGGGAATTAATAAATCTTGTAATATTGACACCAACAATCAAGCCATCAAGATTCTACAGGATAACGGCGTGATCATCTGGGGGGCTTTCATTGTCGATCCGGACTGGACCGAGGATGAATTTAAGCAACTACGCGACTATGTCAGCGATAATGAAATTACCCACACCCGATTTACCATACTCACCCCTCTGCCCGGCACCCGTCTCTATCGCGACCGCTTTGAGGACCTGCTAACCCATGACTATTCCTGTTTTGACACCTTGCATGCCGTCCTGCCCACGCGTTTGCCCCGGGAACTGTTCTACCAAAAATTCGCTGATCTTTACCGCCAGAGTGACCTTGAACCCTATTACGATTTAGTGCAAGCGGGCAAAATGACCATTGAAGATTGCAAACGCGGCAAGATCATGCTCGATACCATGGCAGATTGGCAACACTATATCGAAAAAGACCCGATTCTGGGAACATAGAATCTAGGATACCCTTGCTCGCCCGGCGCGTAATGAAATCATATCCATTTAGTATTTTTTGCCGCTTAAAGGGGATCGCCATGTGAGATAACTACCACTTTCAATCGCGGAGCCGGTTCCATCTGGTCACAAGACAACTGCAATGCATTTGTTCCCTCACGCAGCACCGGAGAGGCACCATTAGGTACCACCTTTGCAATCATCTCCCCCTTCGAACCATAGAGAATACAGTCCTTATCACTATTGAATTCCAGGTAACTGCCTGATGAAATTTCCACGGGAAATGTAATAGTACTCCCATTCACGGTAAGCGTAGGATTTTTCACTGTACCGGGAACCATGGGCAAAGCTTTCACTGGACCAATAACACACTTCGCCTCCTTGCCAGGCGGAAGGTTGTTATACATCAGGCTCATCGATTCGACCACATCAAATCGGATGGTCTCGCGGTAGGAATTGTAGCTCCACTTGCCATCGTTCCAGACATAGTCACTCCAGCGATTCGATTCGGTTTCAATCAGTGTAAAGAAACGCCTGCCGGTAAAGTCCACTGTGATGTAACGGTCCGCTATCGCTCCGTACGAAATATGGTGAGGGCTTTCAAGCCGGATAGCGATGATTTCCCCCAGGCCGTCACCTTCCACCCACACGCCCAGCGCCTGATGATTATTCAGATTCCGTAAGGGGGCAAATTTCCAGTCATACCTGGCCCATGCGGCGTTTTGTGGAACTTCGCCTGAATTGGTTGCAACCAGCACTCCTGCGGACTCCGGCGTATCGGCAGGAGCTTTATCTAGTCTTAAGGCAACTCCTTTCGCAACCCGAGGCTTACCCCCAAACGCTTTCGGATCGGAAAGGTCCGCCAAAACGATATTTTTCGGATCGTCGTAGGGCCCTGCGGACATAAGCGCCTCAATGCGAAGTTTAATCGGCTGCTTCCCAAATGGATTTGTCGTTTCCCAGCTGAGACTCCATGACTCAGAACCAACCGCAGTATGCGAATCGTAATTAGCAGAACGGAACCGCCACGCTCCCTCACCGTCACGAAAGAGGGAAAAATCCTTGCCCGATTCACGCAGTTTCGCCTTCATCGTCTCGTTAAAAGTTCCGGCATGACGAAGTTCTTCACATGTACGCAGAATGTCCACCGCTCGTCGGAACAAAGGAACAGTACGCAGACTTTCCTGGTTGATCGCTCCGGTAAGGGAAATCCCGGCATCCCACCCGATAAGCTTCGCTCCGAGATATTCAATCACATCCGGATAGGTCGGCTCCACCTGGGGCGGACTAAAGGCCTGAAAATTCCACCATCCCAGATGCAAAGGCAATAGAAGCCCGCCATTCACGTTGCCGGCATGAATATCGATGA
>CAZKYZ010000480.1:0-3077 GCA_964557055.1 uncultured Desulfobacterales bacterium | reverse complement strand
CGGTATTCGTCAGCCAGAAACGATTTGCGGATACCGTGGTCGATGAAATCCCACGGCAGGGGTTCGTCGAGGTGGCGCTCCCGGTGAACCGTGAAAGAAAAGGGCGGCCGGGCGGTTCGTTTGACTTCCGCCGGCGTCGCGGAGCGGGTGCCCATGGCTTCCACGGATATAGCGGCACGGCGGTCTCCCCTGGAAAAATACGCCTGGATTTCGGTCATGCGGGGGCTGTCGGACTGGAAGGTCATGTTGGCGATGGGGGCCAGCCCGGAGCGAACCCGGGCCAGTTTTTGTTTCAAAACAGGCACGCTGTCCATGGCGCACCACTGAAACGGTGTGACCGGTTTGGGTACGAAAGGGTTCAGGCTGACGCTGATGGTACCGATGCGGCCTTTTTTGCGGCTGGACGCCAGAAATTCCTCCCGGACCCGGCCGCAGAGGGAAACAATGGCATCGATATCTGTTTCTGTTTCCGTGGGAAGTCCTACCATAAAGTACAGTTTCAGATTGAGGATGCCGCCGTTGACAAGTTTAGCGGTAGCTTCCAGGATGTCATCCTGGCTGATGCCTTTGTTGATGACCTGCCGCATTCGTTCCGACCCGGCGTCTGGGGCGATGGTGGCGGTTTTGACACGCCCGCTTCCAAGGGTGGAAACCAGATCGTCACTGAGAGCGTCGGCTCGCAGAGAGGAGAAGGACAGGTCGATATCACGACCGGCAGCCAGCTTGCAGACCGTTGTGATATCCGGGTGGTCAGAGACGGCGGCACCCACAAGGCCAATTTTATTCGTCCGGGTCATTCCGTCCGCCATGCAGGTCTCCAGCAGGGACAACGGCCGAAAGCGGGCAGGCCGGTACACATACCCGGCGCTGCAGAAGCGGCAGCCGTGGGGGCAGCCTCGGCTGACTTCCAGCAGAAAGGTGTCGTCGAAGCTGGTTTGCGGAGATATGATTCTGCTGGTGGTAGCAAATTCGGAGAGGTTGACGGAAACCGCGCGCCGCACGGTTGCGGGGACATCCTTACGGACATGGTATCGCAGGAAGGCGCCGTCGGAGGCATAGACCGGCTGAAAAAAAGCGGGAACGTAGAGTCCTGGAACCTGGCGAGCCAGATCGGCCAAATTGGTTTCCCGATCCCGGCCGGGGTCGAATACCCGGAAAAAGTCGCCCAGAACAGCCTCGGCTTCACCGATGATCAGGCAATCCATGAAGGGGGCTATCGGTTCGGGATTCAGCAGGCAGGTGACTCCCCCTGCAACGACGAGGGGGTGGGGGGCACCTCTGTCGTCTGAATGCAGGGGGAGTCCTGCCATTCCAAGAATCGCGGCCACATTGGGATAGTCGTTTTCAAATGATATGGAAAATGCAACAATATCAAAGTCGGCTAATGGTCGTTGCGATTCTGTGGAAACCAGGTTATTGGCATGTGTCCTGGACTGATCCGGAAGAAAAACACGTTCACAGACCACCCCGTCATCATCGTTCATCAGGCCGTAAACCGTCTGGAATCCAAGATTGGACATGCCTACATGGTAGCTGTTGGGGTAAACCAGCGCTACCCGGATTCTGCCCCGCCATGATTTTCGAATGGCGCCGGATTCTTTCCGGTTTTCTTCACGAGACCTCTGTTGTCTGCGACTCATGGCGTCACGGCCTGTTTCAGTAACCGTCTATACAGACGGACCCGATCAGTCGGCCTGTTTTCTCAGAAAAGTCGGTGTATCCAGGTCTTCGTTGTCCAGGATCAACCCTTTGTATCCCCGATAGGAGGCTCCACCGGACTCACCCACCGCCTTTTTCTGACGGATGAACGTCGGTTCGTCGAATTCGGAGGCGTTTTTCAAATCGGCAGGGGTAATGTCCCGAACAATTCCCCGGGTGGGATAGTTGGCGATTTCCTTGCCGAAAGTACTGACTCCGATCCCGGAACAGGCGTCTCCTGTCCCGATTCCGGTGGCAATGACGGTCACTCGCAGTTCGTCGCCGATATCGTCATCTACGACTGTGCCCCAGATAATTTCCGCGTCGTCGCCCACTTCGTTGTAGATGCGTTCGGACGCTTCGGTCATCTCTTCCATGGTAAGATCGCTGGTGCAGGTGATGTTGATCAGGACACCCTTGGCGCCGGAGATGGATATGTCTTCCAGAAGCGGGTGAGAAATCGCCCGTTCGGCGGCTTCGGTGGCCCGGTTTTCCCCGCTGGCGATGCCGATACCCATCAGCGCCATACCGGCTTTGGACATGATCGTTTTTACATCGGCAAAATCGAGGTTGACCAAACCGGGCATCATGATCAGGTCGGTAATGCCCTTGACCGAATGGAGCAGAATTTCATCTGCCCTGCGAAACATTTCGATCATTTTGGCGCTTTTGGACGCCAGCCCACGCAACCGGTCGTTGGGAATGATGATTACTGTGTCAGCCATTTCCTTGAGCAATTCGATGCCTTCATCCGCCTGGCGGGAACGTTTCTTGCCTTCAAAAGAAAAGGGCCGCGAAACCACCGCCACGGTCAAGGTATTCAGCTCCTTGCAGATCTCGGCGATTACCGGAGCAGCTCCGGTGCCGGTGCCGCCGCCGAAACCGGCCGTAATGAAAACCATGTGGCTGTCTTCCAGGGCCTCTTTCAAGACCTCCCGGCTCTCCATGGCGGCATCTTTGCCCACTTGAGGGTTGGCTCCAGCGCCGAGCCCCTGGGTCAGATGGTCGCCGATCTGGATCTTCAACTGTGCTTTGGAAACTTCCAGGGCCTGGACATCCGTGTTGGCAACAATGAATTTCACTCCTTTGAGACCCGAGGCGATCATGTTGTTTACGGCGTTTCCGCCCGCACCGCCAACACCAATTACCTTGATTTTGGCTGAGTTGTCACTCTCCACAAAATTAAAATTTAATTCGGACATTTCCCCCACCTCCTTGGTTGGTTTTTGGGTGCCAACGGTGAATTCCAGCTGCGGGATTTCCCAATAACAACAACTCCCCTGAAATGTGCACCGTTTTTTCCTGAAAACCGGTTAATGATTCAATCATTTTGTTGACCTAACGTTTAAATATTTGTGTATCGTTCTGCTTTTTTAAAT
>CAZKYZ010000479.1:0-3087 GCA_964557055.1 uncultured Desulfobacterales bacterium | reverse complement strand
CCGATAGCGATCGCAGCGCTGTAACGCACGGCCCTGTCATTGAAACCCAGCGACTTTACAAGCGGCTGTTCGGTTCCTATACGATACAACAGCGATTTTTCGCCCGCGTTGGCCGCCATAGCCTCTACGACACCGAGCGATACATATCCGTTATTTTCATTGAGCGCCCTGTCCAGGGCCTGATGAAGGTATTCGGCTCTAGCCGTCGTCGCATAGGTCATGGCATCCGGGTGCCCTTCGCCGAAATATGACGGCATCTCAATACCGTAGCTCTCGGCCTTGAAAAACGCCGCTATCCACAGTGCAATGGCCTTGCCAAGATTCTCGTCGGACTTTAAGGCCCATTCGCTGCACCGCATGGCCATCAACTCGTTGAAATAATCCTTCTCGACCTCTTCGCGGACGACACGACCGGTATCCTTGTCCCAGAACCAGATGTTCGCGAAACTATATTCTGCCGACGGCCCGACCGACTCGGCATGATTGTAATACGACTCGGCAAGAATGTACAAAAGCTCCGCAGACGGTATCTCCATCGCGGCAGGGTCGATCTTGTCAATGGCCTGGCCGGCAAGTGTCCTCAACTGCTCACTGGAATCCTTTTCAGCTATGTATTTGAGATGTCCCAGAGACTGGGGATATCCAATTTCACCAAGGGCACGAATTATCTCGGCTTTGAGAGCGACATCGTCCATTTCCAGGGCAGCTGTCAGCGGCCTGATCGCCGCCCGTCCGATCTTCGGAAGCGCCCCGGTGATGTTGGCAAATTCATTCTTGCGATCCTCATCGGACATTGCGTCCAGCATGAATGGTATGGCATACTCGCCGGCATTTTTCAAATGCTGCTCGGAGGCGATCCTGCCGCGAATCGTGCTGCTGAGCCTTTTGATTTCCTGGTTGATTATCTTCGGGTCCGTACTCCGCTCAAATCGGCCCTGTTCGATAATCTCCAGTATCTTTCCGCTGACCTCTCTGAGTTCTTCGCTGTCGGCATACATTTTGAGCAGGATGTTGTAACCCTGCAGATTAGACTCGCTCAGCGACAGGAGTTCCTTTGGATCCGGGCTACCCTCTGCAATCTTCTGAGCATAGCCCCTGGCCAGATCGAAACGACCTATAACCGTATAGTGCAGAAAATCATTCCAGTTGTCCTCAAGCACTCCGCAGTACGCAACCTGTGTCAACAGAACACCAAGCAGCAGAGCAATCAAACCGTTTTTTGCGAACATCAAACCACTCCAGATACTAATTAATTCCTGTGGGAACCACCTGCTTCTCGAGCCCGTGGACCGATACGCCACACAACCACGTAAGCACTCCTGACACTCAAACTCGTCGGTTTATTATAGTTGTTACACACGTTTGTTGTCAATCAAAAACCCACCGGCGGGGGCGTTTTCTGCGTATAAAGCCCATTTTTTGCTATGTACTCGGCCACATCCGGTGCAATCAGTCCCGAAACATCTTCCCCTCGGGCGATCCTGTCGCGAATTTCGCTGCTCGATACCTCCACAAGCGGGGTGGCAATCATGGCATCTTTGAGTCGCTCGAGACGTTTGGTTCCAAACCGCCGTTCAAGTTGGTCCAGCCTCGGCCTGTCAAATCCTCCGCGAAGCATTATACACAGCCTGCACCGGTCCATAAGTTCGTCAACACGGTACCATCTGGGCATATCCTTAACAACGTCTGCGCCAATGAGCCAGAACAGTTCCGCCTCCAGGCCAAATACTTCGCCAAGACACAACACCGTATCCAGTGTGTAACCGGGATCGGGTCGGGTCAATTCGCAACTGCTGACCTCGAAGTTACTCTTTCCGGCTATGGCAAGACGAATCATGGAGACTCGATCGTCACCAGATGCCGATGGGAAGAGGCTCTTTAGAGGCGATCTTCTGGCAGGGATAAAGATCACCCTGTCCGCATTGATATGTTGGGCTGCATGTTCAGCGACAATGATATGACCGTTGTGAACCGGGTCAAACGTTCCACCGAACAATACTACTTTCTCTCTAATCATTATGGCAACTTCCAACAAGAACCTGTTGTTAACTTGTACAATTTTACAGCTCAACAAAAAAAAAGCTACTTTTTGTAAAAAAAAATTTGCCCTCATCAAATCTCAATTGGACCGCATACCGCACGGACAGACATTGTTTCTTTTTAACTGCAAATCGATAACGTTAAAACAACCGCCTTCGCTAGACCACTGCAAAACCCGTCGAAAGGGTTATTTAACGCGGTTTTGCAAAAACCTGTTCTTGTACTCCAAAAAGTTTTTCGGCCAGTCGTTCAGCTCGAAGATGCTGAACCGTTCAAAGTCGCGCATTTACAAAACCTGTAAGAACGGTAGTCTGAAAAAAAAATATGAAGTTACCTTATTGCGTTTGACGATAAGTCTGTATAATCAAGACACTTGATTGAGTTCTGTGACAAGTGAACTTTAAAATGCCGAAAGGAGGTGATTGACTATGGCGAAAAAGAAAAAGAAAGCTGCGAAGAAGAAGGTAGCGAAGAAGAAGGTCGCGAAGAAGAAAGTAACGAAGAAGAAAGTAACGAAGAAGAAAGTAACGAAGAAGAAAGTAGCAAAGAAGAAAGTAGCGAAGAAGACTAAGAAAAAGGCCACGAAAAAAGTTGCCAAGAAAACCGCTAAGAAAAAAAGAAAGAAAAAGACCGTAGCAGCGAAATAGGCCTTGAAGCATGATCGAATAATTTGGTAAATTCAGTTGATCATCGTGACAGGGTTTGCGGTATTCACACAATGGAAGGTTCTACTAGCCACGGCGGGACCTTCCGTTTTTTTGCGCCATGCCGGCTTAAAAATGGCAGATACACCACATCGGCACCATCAGCAGTGAGAGATTCAATGGAACGGCAAAGCCAGTCTCAAATCCAGTAAAACATTGACAAATCTGCACTTATCCACTATATTTGAGTCAACTGTCCTGCTGAAAAGTCAGCTTGAGGGCTACAGTCGATAGTATAAATTGACAGGTATTGAAAGGGCTGCGACGATGAAACACACGATATTCACTGCGTCGATTGTCTACATATTACTGATTTTTGTGGTATTCGCCTGCATTGCGGGTT
>CAZKYZ010000478.1:0-3089 GCA_964557055.1 uncultured Desulfobacterales bacterium | reverse complement strand
TTTGGGGTTGGGCAAGTTGTTTTTCTTGACTTCTACTCAACCATATCAGGGTTAAATCTGCCGACCTGCCCGCTACCGATTGTTGCGGTGTCACAATGTCTTCGCCAAACCATTTCCGCCAACCCCTGGGGGCTCACTTTTCCATCGCCGGTGGGCTGCACAAAGCTCTGCTGCGAGCCGAGGCACTGGACTGCACCGCTCTCCAGATATTCACGAAAAACGGCAATACCTGGAAGGAACGAGAGCTTTCTCAGGATGAGATCCATCGATTTCAGGAGGTTTCGCAACAAACCGGCATCCGGGAAATCGCCGCGCACACATCTTATCTGATCAACGTCGCCAGCCCGGACCGTAAAAAGCGGGCCATGTCCAAAGATGCCCTGTACCGCGAAATCGAACGGGCGAGCCAGTTGGCAATCCCATATGTCGTACTGCATCCCGGGTTTCACATGGGAGCCGGGGAACAGGCCGGTGTGGATCGAATCGTTGATGCTGTCCAACAGATTTTTGCCGCCTCCGGCGATATCAAAACCCGTTTGTTGTTGGAAACCACCGCCGGCCAGGGGTCCGGCATCGGGCATCGCTTCGAGCAACTGGCTGCCATCCTGGAACGGATTGCCTTTCCGCAGAAAACCGGTGTCTGCCTGGACACCTGCCATATCTTCGCAGCGGGTTACGATTTCCGTGATTGCCAGACCTACACGGAAACCATGGATCGCTTCGAGGCAACCATCGGCCTCGCAAACCTGTACCTGATCCATCTTAACGATTCTAAACGGGAACGGGGGTCTCGGGTCGATCGCCACGAACATATCGGCTGCGGTAAAATCGGTGCAGAAGGTTTCAAACTGCTGATGCAGGACAAACGCCTGTCCGCGGTGCCCAAGATTCTGGAAACCCCGAAAGGGGCCGCGGACGACATGGATGCCGTCAATTTAAAATGCTTAAAGCGCCTGTCTTTACGATAAACAGGGGCGCTTATTTGATGGACTCGTAAAAAGTCATGTTTCAGACGGTTTCGTAAAAAGTTTGAGATTAAGGCTTGCGAATCCCGAGGAATGAGGCGTACTTACGGTACGCCGCAATGACGAGGGATGAAGCGTAACGCGGATATCGGACTTTTTACGGAACCGTCTTATTTTAGCCGGATATTATCCAGGTAGATGGTCATCTTGTTGGGTTGCGTGTGCAGAAATATGTGGATTTTACGAACATTGGCAATGTTGATCCGGTCGGCAACAACGTTCATGAGTACCACGATCTTGTTGGGGCCGGGATTCAGTCGGGTTTCCCAGTTGTAGGACGTATCGTAATCTATACTGTCGGCATCGTCGATCCGGATGCCCATGGTTTGAGACATCTGCTCCGGGTTGTCCAGATACAGATCAAACTCAAGCTGCCGATAGCGGCGCCAGTCAGGTGGCACCTGGCTGAAGACGATTCCCGGAAAATCGGTTGGGAGCAAATCCACTTTCAGGGATGTGCTCCCATCTGTGACATGGTCACCTGATTTTTCATGGCTGACGAATTCCTCGGTATTCGGTTGCCAGCCGACACCGTTGTCTTCCCCTTTCTCAAAAGACAAAAGGAACTCTCCGTATGCTTTACTGCCCCCCACAAGTTTGACCGCCAGCTGGTAGGCAATGTCCGGAATACTGCCTTCCCCCTTGCCCTGGGCAACTTCACCGGCGCGTACCACACCGGATTCAACTTCGATCATTCTGGCCGTAACCGTATACACTTCCCCGAGTTTTACGACACTGCCGGTGATAATCATGGAAGCGCCCGACAGTTTACCTATTGTTGCGGCCGTTTGCGGATCAACAACGCCGGACATTTGAAGCTTCTGCTCCGCCAGAATCTGATCCAGCATTCCGCGTTCAATGATCTTGTGGTTGCCGGCCTGGACGAGTTCCGTCCGAATAATCTCAGCCACGGCAACCCCTACTTCAGGAGGTGCGGATACGGTTTTAAAATCCAGAACCGCCAACCCCGGATTGTCGGCTGTAGCCGCTGTCACTGTCACCAGAAGGATCGCCAGAAAACAGATGATCGGCTTCATGGAAATCTCCTTCACAACCGCCCCTTACTAATAATCGCCACCAACAGCCAGATGCCCATGATGGCACCGGCCAGAAACAGGATGATCCCGATCAACGATATCCCATAGAAAAGCGGCGGGGTTGCCGAAATAACAATAAGCGCCGACCCGATAATTAGGGCGGCAATGATGATGGAAAAAGAAAGCCGATTGCTGATCTGGTGATGCGCAGCCAGCGTTCTTTCCAGCCCTGTATTCCGCAGGTTCAAGACAAGCTGTTTCTTTTTTACCTGGCGGCCGATTTCCAATACATCCTCCGGAAACTGGTGGATGAATTGCAACAAATCAGCTCCTACTCGAATCATATCACCGGTGACACGATCCGGGTGATACCGGGCGAATTTGATCTTCATCAAAAATGGAGCTGCTTTGGCCACCATGTCAAAATCGGGATCCAGCATCCGGCCCAGCCCTTCGATGGCCCCCAACGCTTTGGCCATTAAAAAAATGTCCGGCGGCAGGCTCAAACGGTGCTGTGCAACGACCGCAACAATATCCTGAAGCATGCGGCCGATCTCGATATCCTTGAGCGTCTCGGGAAGGTGCCTCCCGATGAAACCCGCCACGTCCTTTTCCAGCAGGCGCCGGTCCGGTTCATCTTCCCAGGAAGTCAACTTTAAGATCACCCGGGAGACTTCCGGCGCATCCCGCTGGACGACGGCATTGATCAAATCAACCAGTGTCTCCCGCGTGAGCCGGTCCAGGGTACCCATCATCCCAAAATCCAACAGGCAGACCACATTGCCCGGCAGCACAAAGATATTCCCCGGGTGCGGGTCCGCATGAAAAAACCCGAATTCGAAAATCTGTTTGAGGCAGATTTCGGCGCCCCTGTCGACAACAATTTTGCGATCGATACCGTCGGGAACACTTTCCGCCAACTGCTTAACCCGGATGCCGTCAATAAATTCGGTCACCAGGATGTTGGTGGTCGATATTTCCGTATACACTTTCGGAATATAAACGTTGGGATCATCCAGGAACTGCC
>CAZKYZ010000477.1:0-3090 GCA_964557055.1 uncultured Desulfobacterales bacterium | reverse complement strand
TAACGATCGTTTCGAAAATGAACCTGTCCGGATTCTATGTGATTTTCCCGCAGTTTGAGTTGCAGGTCGTGTCGATTTTCTGCCAGGACGGTACAGAGCCAGGCAGCGTGTTCTCGATCGGCCATGTCCGCACCCAAGACTTTGACACCAGGTATGTTTTTTAAAAGTCCGACATACTCTGCAAACAGCTGCTTTCGAAAACGGATCGTCTGATCAAACTCTTGCAGCGCTGCAAGTCCCATGGCGGCGGCGATATCGGTCATCTGGTATTTATATCCGATTTCGTATATATCATTTTCCCAGATTCCTTTTTGCTTGGCCAAACGGTCAATTCCAAACCACCGGATTCTTTTTGCCTTTTCAGTGAGCGAAGTGTCTTTTATGGTCAACATACCGCCGTCACCGGTGGTGATATGTTTGATGGCCTGGAAGGAAAAAGCGGTGAAATCGGCAAGAGATCCCACCGGTGTACCTTTATAGAGACCTCCCAACGATTGCGCGGCATCTTCAATAACCGGAATGTTCCATTTGGCGGCAATGCCCCTGATGGTGTCGAAATCGCATGGGAGCCCACCGTAATCAACACATACGATGGCTTTGGTTTTCTCATTGATAAGGTCTTCTATGCTGGATGGATCGACGTTAAGCGTTTCTTTTGGATATCGGCAAAGCGGATGCGTGCGTTGAGATAAAGAAGTGGAATGTTAGTCGCCGTACAGGTAAAGACCGGCGTAATGACCTCGTCGTTTTCCCCAATGCCGGCCAGAACATAAGCCAGGTGGAGTGCGTCTGTGCAGGAGCCGACGGCAATGGAGACGAATTCCGCCGAAAACCGCTGGTTGAACTTTTTTTCAAACAGTTCGACCTTGGGACCTTGTCCGACCCAGCGTGTCTGCAGGGTATCGATAACGCCGGCGATAGCACTTTCCGGTATATGCGGATGAAAAAGAACAATGTTCTTTTCATTTGCTTCCATAATTTCCATGTCGTTAATCGTTTTCATCGTTGCTCCTTGACAATTGGCAGCAATCATTTTTTGCAGTATTGTTTCTTACGATACTATGTGTTAATGGGCAACAAAAATTATACGGGTATTGTTGATTGCGGACATGGACACCAATGAAGAAACAATCGTGGATTATTGACCGGCGTTATCGGGCAACGGATGCAGGAAAGATGTTTTGCAGCCTGGAGAACGCTTTTTCCATCAAAGGGGGAACCGGTTGCCGGCTGCCCCATCAGCCGGCTGGAAAAAGTTAAGATAAACTCAAGTTATTATTATGTAAAAACATACACAAAGGCGGGAAAGTATTTGCGGCGCCTTGTTGGACGAAGCCGTATCCGGGCGGAATGGGAAAATTTGCAGTTGTTTGAAAGACTGGGGATACCAACGGCAAAAATTGTCGCTTATGGCCAGGAAACACGGTTTGGAATGTTTCATAAAGGCGCTATGGTGACAGAAGAGATTCCCACCACCACCGATCTGGCCAGCGTCGCCAGAGGATTGCCGCAGCTGTTGCAAGACAGAAAATGGATGCGGACAATAGCAGAACAGATCGCTGACTTTACGCACAGGTTACATGATATTGGATTTATTCATTCTGATTTGAAATGGCGCAATATACTTGTTACCCTGACGGAAGATCCACAAGCTTATTTTATCGACTGCCCGGCCGGTCGTATTCATATTCTGGATCGATCCGAAAGGTGGTTTGTAAAAGATATCGCCTGTTTGGATAAAATCGCCAAATACAAGCTTTCCGCAACGGAACGATTGCGCTTTTTTTTAAAATACCGGGGAAGACAAAAAATCACTCCTGAAGACAAACGATTTATCAACAAAGTACTTGAATTTTTCAAAGGCCGTGAATAAAAGCCGGCTATCGAAACGGTCCTCATGAACGCTTATCCGAAACGTATATTCTTCATAACGGACAAACCGGGAATTCAAGTCAGGGTCATCGATCTCGAGAAAAGGCCTCTTCCACAACAATCTAGGAAAGAACGATGAATCTTGTGACCGGCAGCCGCCAGTTGCGTTCCGCAGGAAGGGCAATAACCGTTCCCTTTCGGATGACAGTGGTACGAAACGGAAGGACGGATGAGGTTGTTTGTGAAAAAGTCCTCCGCATATTGCCCGGGCAGCGGGTTGTCTGTGAAGGCAGGTTACGGGACACAGCGGTGATCGTAAAATTGTTTTTTGCAGCCTGGCATGCCAAAAGGCATGCCAGGCGTGATCAGCGTGGGGTCCAATTCCTGCAGGCATCGGGTATCAATACCCCCACGCTGCTGTTCAGCGGTACAGCGAAAGATAGGGACGCCTATATACTGGTTTACCGGAGATTGATGCCCGCGACTGGTTTTGATGAGTATTGGAAAGAGCCCGGGAACGGAAACAGCCGCATAACAATGCTCAATCGCATCGCCGGACTGATCGGGATTATGCACGAGAGGGGGCTTTATCAGGAAGACATCCACCCGGGAAATTTTCTGGTCTACGAATCCGAACTTTTTGTGATCGATGGAGACGGTATCCGAAAGACTTTTGGTTGCAGACCGCTTAACATGCGCAAAAGTTATTGGAATATCGGTCTTTTTTTTGCCCAATTCGATGCTGAATGGGACCGGCTTGTTCCAGAGGCGATACAGCGCTATATCGAGAAACGGGGCTGGAAAAAAAAGCGCCTTACCCATGTGCCCATTTTGAGAATCGTGGCAAACCAGCGTTCGATCCGCAGGAAACGATATTTAAAAAAAATTTACCGGGAATGCACGGATTTTGTCTGCAAAAAAGAATTTGCAACATTTCTGGCACTGGACCGGGGTTATGATTCAACCGGGATGAGGCGGTTTTTAGAAGATCCTTCTGCCGGGATGGAGGCAGGCCAAAGGTTGAAAGATGGGAACTCTGCAACGGTAGCAGTCGTTACGATTGACGGGAAAAGATATGTCGTCAAACGATATAACATCAAGAATTATCGACATGCCCTAAAACGGTTTTTCAGACCCAGCAGGGCGTGGACCTCGTGGAAAAACGCGCACCTTCTAAAAATGATGAATATCACGACCCCCAAGCCGGTTGCTTTGCTC
>CAZKYZ010000476.1:0-3101 GCA_964557055.1 uncultured Desulfobacterales bacterium | reverse complement strand
ATCTGGGTAAGAAAGGACATTTCGGGGAATTAATTGCCAAAAGCAAAGCCATGCAGGAAATTATCGATTTGGCCAGGAAAGCGGCCCGCTACAACACGACTGTGCTCATATCCGGAGAAAGCGGAACGGGCAAGGAGCTGGTGGCCCGGGGTATCCACTGCGACAGTCCCAGATCAGGGAAGCAGATGGTCACGGTCAATTGCGGCAGCATACCGGAAAACCTTCTGGAAAGTGAGTTCTTCGGCTATAAGAAAGGGGCTTTTACCGGTGCGGATAAAGATCGAAAGGGTATTTTTGAAGTCGCCGATCAAAGCACTTTGTTTTTGGATGAGATCGGCGAACTTCCTTCCAATCTTCAGGTAAAACTGCTGCGGGTGCTGCAGGAGAGTGAGATCCGCGCTATTGGCGATACGAAAACGCGGAAGGTGGATGTGCGCGTTATCGCCGCAACCGCAAAAAAACTTGAAAGTGATGTCCGCAACGGGGATTTCAGGGAGGACCTTTTTTACCGCTTGAATGTTTTTCCCATTCGGCTGCCGCCTCTGAGGGAACGGCCCGAGGATATCCCGGCTCTCAGTGAGCATTTCCTGTCGCGATACAATCGACAGTTACATACAATGGTCGAGAAAATAGCACCGGCCACCATGTCCATATTGTTGAATTACAAGTGGCCTGGCAATGTACGGGAGCTTGAGAATACGATCGAAAGGGCACTGGTCATTGCCGATGGCGGAACCCTGCTGCCGGAGCATTTGCCCGAGCAGTTGAACCATCCGCAATACAGCTTTTCTTTGCAGACCGAATGTGACGGGTATTCAATTAAAAAAGCGAGTGTTTTGTGGGAGAAAGAGTTGATCGTTAAAGCACTGCAAAAGACCGGCGGCAACAGGACCCGCGCATCCAAACTGCTGGAGATCAGCCATCCCTCTCTTTTGAGCAAAATCAAAAAATACCATGTCGAATAAACGCTTACAAATACTGTTGAAGGCAAGCCCCCCGGCAATGGCATTGCTGGAGGATTGGGTTTCGAATTATGCCAGCGACACCTCGATCAAAAATTCCGACAGCAATGAAGAGGCCATCGCCATGATCGCAGAATTTCAATTCGATCTTGCGCTTGTCGATCTGGGCAATGATCCGGAAACGGGCATCCGTTTTCTGACGGTGGTTTCCGCTATGCTGCCGTGTGTCGCAATTGGAAACACGGGGGATTTGGAAATAGCGGCTCAGGCCTGGCAATCCGGAGCGGTGAAATGGCTGCAATGGTCTCCCGACCGAAATGCGGTTGCTTCTCCCGGGTCCGACCTGCTCGCGGTAGTCGACAGCGTGTGCGCAACGGCACGGCTTAAAGCTGAAATAGAGGTTTTCAAGGAACAGTTGGTGCGGGCCACCCGGATGAAAACGACAGCCAGAATGGCGCGCGTCATCGCCCATGAATACAACAACGCCCTCAGTGGTATCACCGGCAATCTCAGCTTGTTGGAGATGGTTCTACCCGACAGCGAGAAAGTGCATAAATATGGGAACCGCATGCTATCGTCTGTTAAACGGTTAACGGAGCTTTCCAACAGGTTGTCCACTTATGCCAAGGGTAAATTATATGAGCCCGAAAAAATCCATCCCAATCGATTTGTTGAAAATATGTTGCCGGCATTTCGAAGGATCGGCTGGGCGGATTGTGAAATTGTGTTCAGACCGGATGAGGGGGCGCCTGCATTCATGGCGGACGGCATGCAGTTTGAACTGGCGCTAAAGGAGGTCTTTAGAAACGCCATCACGCTGATACGGGGGAAAATCGGGCCGGTAACGATTGAAACCGCTCAAAGAGTGGTTCCGGCTGCAGAAGTCGGTCTGGGGGACAGCCGCAGCCCCGGGAATTACACCTGTTTTATGATCCGCCACGAAAGTCCCGGGATTGATTCCAAAGCGATTACGCGTCTCTTCATCCCTTCCTTTTCCACAGCGTCATTGGAAGGCCATCTTGGACTGGCTTCCGCTGCCCAGATACTCAAAGCCCATGGCGGGTGGATCGATATAAACAGCGATGAATCGAAGGGGCTTGCCTTTGAGATTTGCCTGCCGTCCATTGCTTCAGAAGGGTAAAACAGCGCATCAGCGACAGGTGCAAAAGGCTGTACCCTTTATCCGGTGCCCGTTTCGTCTTTCTCTTCCGGGGGGATATGGGCGGTATCAATTTCAATCAGCAGCGAAGGCAGGCTGCCCCGAATTTTTTTTTCACAGTACGCACATGAATTCTGGATCGACAAAATCACCTTGTTCCAGGTCAGTATGTATTTGGCGGCCGCTTTGCCTTCCTTGTTCTGGATGCGTGCGCCCAGCAATTCGCCGTCTTTGAAAAAGAGGGAGCCTTTCTGACCGTTGAATCTTCGGACAACACGCAGAGTGCAGGTCTTTTTTTCTTTGTGGATCAGCTGAACAACGGTTCTCAGGGGGGCTGCTTTGAAAAGACCGCCCTCTGATTCCCGTCGCAAAAAGGCGATAATCACCCGAGCCAGTTTATCGATTTTAACCGGCTTATTGATGAGCCCGCTGCCGCCACCTTCGAGAACGGCCTTTACCGACTCCGGTGAACCATGTGCCGTCAGGATGATAACCGGGATATCCGGATACGTGGAGGTCATGTGGGCCAACAATCCGAATCCGTCCATTTTCGGCATTTCTAGGTCCGTCACCACAACGGAGATGGTGTTGCGTTGAAGCTTTTCGATACCGTCCGCCCCGTCTGTCGCCGTTAAGACTACAAACTGGTCGGAGTGGTTTTCAAGCTTCTTCTTGGTCACACTGCAAAAAACCCGATCGTCATCCACTATAAGGATCTTTTTTTTCATACGGTTACTTCCTTACAAATAATATCCTGTAAAACATGGCACAGGGCCGGTTTCCATGTGCATGAACGCTTTGCGAAGCCAGGATGATTGCCTTCAGGACACCAAAAAACATACTGCTGAAACGGTGTTTTGGCAACAATTTTGTGAATAATCGTACACCGTCAGCAGGAAAACCAATAGCAAAAGGCGGCGCGCAAACCCTCCCTTTGATAGGGTATGTATGGTACGCCCGGCTGGGATCGAACCAGCGGC
>CAZKYZ010000475.1:0-3103 GCA_964557055.1 uncultured Desulfobacterales bacterium | reverse complement strand
ACGGTGAAGACCCGATTCTATTGTACGAGCAGGTCCAAAAACAGGCCTGATATCATTCAACACCTTTTTTATCGGTTTCAAACCTCAAACGAGGAAACCTGCCGCCGGTATACCGATTGAAAGTACTGCGAAACAGTGTCTCTTCCTTTTCCATCGGGAAAAGACACAGCCGCTAAACCGGTAAATGTCGCACAAACCCAAACAACCAAAAGATATCGTTACCATGGTCAATTTTCCCAAATTTATTAAAGAAGACAATGTCGATCCCGATGAAATTTATCTGCCGCTTTTACCACTGAGGGATATCGTCGTTTTTCCCCACATGGTGGCGCCCCTGTTCGTCGGACGGGCCAAATCCGTCAACGCCTTGACGGATGCGATGAACCACGAAAAAATAATCTTTCTGGCTACCCAGAGAACGGCCTCTGTAGATTCCCCCGAAGAAGCGGATATCAGTACGGTGGGAACGGTGGGGAGTGTTTTACAGTTGTTGAAACTTCCGGACGGGACCGTAAAAGCCCTTGTGGAGGGTAAGGCCCGGGGCCGCATCAAACGTTTTGTGCAGTCTGAAAATTTCTTCAAAGTAGCCATAGAACCCCTGGATGAATCAACTCAAGTAACCTCGGAAACCGTTGCGCTAAGCCGTTCTATCGTTGAAGTTTTCCAACAGTATGCCGAACTGAATAAAAATATCTCCAAAGACCTGATCGACAAAGTGGCCTCCATGTCGGATTACGCACAGTTGACCGACACGGTTGCTTCCCACTTTTCCTTCAAGATTGAAGAACGGCTGGAACTCCTTAAAACCGCCAATCTCGACGACCGCATGGCACATCTGCTGGGCTTGATCCAGATGGAAATCGAAATCTCCCAGACCGACCTGAAAATCAGGGGCCGCGTCAAGAAGCAAATGGAAAAGACCCAGAAAAACTACTACCTGAATGAGCAGATTCGGGCCATTAAAAAAGAGATGGGTTCGGAAGAGGACCCCTCCGACGAGTTGAACGAACTGCAAAAGCAGATCGAAGAAAAAAAGATGTCCAAAGAGGCCGAAGAAAAGGTCCGCCATGAGTTCAAAAAGTTAAAAATGATGGCGCCCATGTCCGCGGAAGGCACAGTCGTACGCAATTACATCGACTGGCTTTTAAGCCTGCCCTGGCTTGAAAAAAGCGGGGTCCGGGACGACATCCAGGAAGCGGAAAAGATCCTGGACGAGGATCACTACGGCCTTCAGAAACCGAAGGAGCGGATCTTGGAATACCTGGCGGTTCAGACCCTGGTACAGAAATTACGCGGCCCGATCCTTTGTTTTGTGGGACCCCCCGGCGTCGGCAAAACATCTTTGGCGAAATCCGTTTCCAGAGCCACTGGAAGGGAATTTATCCGTCTCTCGCTTGGCGGTGTCCGTGATGAAGCGGAAATCCGGGGCCACCGCCGAACGTATATCGGGGCCATGCCCGGCAAAATCATTCAGTCGCTGAAAAAAGCCGGTGTCAACAACCCGGTGTTCTGTCTTGACGAAGTGGACAAAATGAGTATGGACTTCCGGGGAGACCCCTCCGCGGCTCTGCTGGAAGTGCTTGACCCGGAGCAGAACTACAGTTTCAATGACCACTACCTGGATGTGGACTACGACCTGTCTGACATTATGTTCGTGACGACGGCCAACATGCTTCAGGATATTCCGCTGCCGTTGCAGGACCGGATGGAAATCATCCGCCTGACCGGTTATACGGAATATGAGAAGTATCACATTGCCAAGGATTTCCTGGTTCCGAAGCAGTTGGAACTGAACGGTTTGACGGATAAGGGCATTCAGTTCTCTAAAAACAGCCTCCTGACAATTATCCAACGCTACACGCGCGAAGCCGGCGTCCGCAACCTGGAACGCGAAATCGCCTCTGTTCTGAGGAAAATCGCCCGTGAAGTTCTGAAAAACAAAACCATTCCTGGATTCAGGCTTACTTCCAATTCCATCGCCAAACACCTCGGCCCTCCGATATTTCGGCATGGACAGGTGGAGGAAAAAGATCAGATCGGTCTGGTTACCGGTCTCGCATGGACCCCAGTCGGGGGAGAACTTCTCAATATTGAAACCCTGGTGTTGCCGGGAAAAGGGGACCTGACCATCACCGGAAAGCTGGGCGATGTTATGAAAGAATCGGCCCAGGCTGCCGTCAGCTATGCCCGTTCACGGACAGAAAGCCTCATGATTGATAAGGACTTCTACAAAAAATTCGACATCCATATCCATGTTCCCGAAGGTGCCATCCCCAAGGACGGCCCTTCCGCCGGCATCTCCATGTGCAGTTCCATCGTTTCATCGCTGACAAAACGGCCGGTACACCGGGATTTGGCCATGACAGGTGAGATTACCCTGCGCGGCAGGGTGCTCCCCATTGGCGGATTAAAGGAAAAAATCCTGGCCGCCCACCGTGGCGGAATCAAAAAAGTGCTGATCCCTAAGGAGAACGAAAAGGATCTCAAGGATATCCCCCAGAGTATATCCAAACAGATTGAAATCGTCCCCGTGGAACACATGGACGAGGTGCTTGCGCACGCCTTGATCGTCGGCGAGGGGGAAACCATTTTCATGGAAAACGATATCCCCCTGGAGGTATCCACGGAGCCGCAGAAAAAACCGGTCAACCTCATCTGATGGTCGACCCAAAACTGCCCTTTCCGGCCTGCGGGCATCTCGGTGTACTGGGGAAGGACTGTTTTTTTGTACATTTCTGATCAGGTCTGCCCGTTTTGAAAGTAGGCTGCAGCGATGTCATTTTGAAGTCAAGATGCCGCTGTTTTTCTTCGCGGCAACTGTGAACAGATCTTTTTTTTCTTGACATTCACCCCATAAATGGGTAGTTAAATTTTTTCTTTAAGAGAATTCCTGTAGAAAGAACATGGGCGGATAGCTCAGTTGGGAGAGCACCGGCCTTACAAGCCGGGGGTCACAGGTTCAAGCCCTGTTCCGCCTACCACCGCTTTAGCAGAAAGGTTGGATCGTAACACATAACGAACGATTCAGCCGTAACATACAAAGGGGGCGTAGTTCAGTTGGTTAGAACGCCGGCCTGTCACGCCGGAGGTCGCGAGTTCGAGT
>CAZKYZ010000474.1:0-3108 GCA_964557055.1 uncultured Desulfobacterales bacterium | reverse complement strand
AAGCGATCGATTTTCTGTTGAAAGGGATACAGGCAAAGAAAAGGGGACAGGTTCTGCTCGGAGTCACCGGGTCGGGTAAAACATTCACCGTGGCCAATGTCATTCAACGTGCGGCCCGGCCAGCGCTTATTATCGCGCCAAACAAAACGCTGGCAGCACAACTGTACAGTGAATTCAAATCGTTATTTCCGGAAAACGCAGTGGAATACTTTGTCAGCTACTATGATTATTATCAGCCGGAAGCGTATATCCCGACCTCGGACACATACATACAGAAAGACTCTTCCATTAATGAAATGATCGACAAACTGAGGCATTCGGCAACACGGTCCGTACTTTCCCGCAGGGATGTCATCGTGGTTGCCAGTGTCTCCTGTATTTTCGGGCTTGGTTCCCCGGAAGAATATCTGGACATGCGGGTTTCCGTTAAAAGAGGCACCTCTTTCCCCCGAGACAGGTTGCTTTTCAACCTGGTCGCCATTCATTACGAACGCAACGATGTCGATTTTCATCGGGGCGTGTTCCGTGTCCGTGGTGACAGCGTCGATATTTTTCCGAGTTATGAAGAAAACCGGGCCATACGTATCGAATTTTTTGGTGATGATATTGATGCCATTACAGAAATCGATCCTCTCCGGGGAACGGTGCTGCGGGAGATGGAAACGGTAACCATATTCCCGGCCAGCCACTACGTCACCGGCAAAAAAACCCTTGCACAAGCCATCGAAACCATCATTGTAGAATTGAAAGACCGGATTCATTATTTTCGGGAACAGAACAGGCTGGTAGAGGCTCAGCGTCTGGAGGAAAGAACCCATTTCGATCTGGAGATGATGCAGGAACTGGGCTATTGCAACGGGATCGAAAATTACTCCAGGCACCTCACCGGTCGTCGCGCCGGTGAACCACCACCCACACTCCTGGATTATTTCCCGGACGATTTTTTGACCTTCATCGATGAAAGCCACATCTCCGTCCCGCAGATTACCGGGATGTACAAGGGAGATCGTTCCCGAAAGGAAACCCTGTGTAAATATGGATTCCGATTGCCGTCGGCATTGGATAACCGGCCATTGAAATTTGAAGAATTCGTCAAACGAGTTGGACAAACTATATATATTTCAGCGACACCGGCCGACTACGAAATGGAGGTGTCCGCCGGCAATATCGTCGAACAGATTGCCAGACCCACAGGCCTGATGGATCCGCAAACCCTTGTACGCAAAGCCGATAACCAGGTGGATGACCTTTATCACGAAATCCGGAAACGGTGTAAACGCAACGAACGGGTTCTGGTGACAACCCTCACCAAACGAATGGCAGAAGATCTAACAGACTATTACGCTGACCTGGGCATCCGCGTGCGATACCTGCACGCGGATATCGGAACCATGGAACGGATGGATATCCTCAGAGATCTGCGCCTGGGTCTTTTTGACGTGCTCATCGGCATCAATCTGTTGCGGGAGGGCCTTGATCTACCGGAAGTGTCGCTTGTGGCCATCTTGGACGCGGATAAAGAAGGCTTTCTGCGGTCGGCTCGATCGTTGATTCAGACTTTCGGTCGGGCTGCCAGGAACATTGCAGGCACAGTCATCATGTATGCGAACGTCACCACCAAATCGATGGCCACGGCGAATCAGGAAACCGACAGGCGGCGTGACATACAAGCAGGGTATAACAAACAAAACAACGTGACGCCTCAAACGATACGCAAAGAGATTGTTTCCATTTTCGAAGACCTTTACGATTCAGACCGTGATGAAAAAACCGCGGCGGTGCATGAAGAAATAGAAGGTTTCCGATCCGTGGAGGATGTCGAAAAGTCGATTCAGATGCTGGAAAAAGAAATGAAGAGGGCTGCGGAAAACCTTGAATTTGAAAAAGCGGCCGACATACGAGATCGTATCCGGGAGTTTCAGAAGGCGATTGTTTTTAACGGTTAACCGGAAGTCACATTGGAAAAAAAAAGAACCCCACTTATTTTGGAAAAACTGGCTTCCCTTTTGAAACGCCTTCCGGATGCCCCCGGCGTTTACCTTATGAAGAATCAAAAGGGAGATATTATCTATGTCGGAAAAGCCCGCAACCTGAAAAAACGTGTATCCACCTATTTTTCATCCAGTTCTACCCAAACCATCAAAACCAAAATGCTGGTGAATCATGTTCATCGATTTGACACCATCATCACCGCCGGTGAATCCGAAGCGCTTATCCTGGAATCCACCCTGATAAAAAAACATCACCCCCGATACAATGTTATCCTGAAAGACGACAAACGCTATCCATCTTTGCTGCTGGACCTGTCTCATCCTTTTCCACGCCTTTCCATCGTACGCAAAACCCAAAAACAAAAATCCCGGTATTTCGGACCGTTTTCTTCGGCCCTATCCGTCCGGCAGACCCTCAAGTTCGTCAATCGTACGTTTACCTTGCGAAAATGCAAAAACAGGGAGTTTACCCAGCGCACCCGCCCCTGCTTAAATTACCAGATGGGCAACTGCCTGGCTCCCTGCTGCTGTAAGGTCGATAAAAGGCGCTATGATGATGTCGTGAAAGAAGTGATGCTGTTTTTGAATGGAAGAACCCCAGAATTATTGAAAACCTTTCAGCAGCGGATGCAGCAGGCCTCCGCCGATCAGAATTTTGAAGCGGCGGCGGAAATCAGGGACAAAATGTTCGCCCTGCAACGGACCCTGGAAAAACAGATCGCCGTCACAACCGATTTCCGAGACCGGGATGTGCTGGCCGTTGCCAGATCCGATGAGCATCTCTACGCGGTAGTGGTCATCCTGACGGTGAGGCGGGGGTTTTTGCAGGGATCACGCGCTTACCCGGTCTCCGGAAGTATGGCGGACAATGCGGAAATCATTCGCGGGTTTGTCCGTCAGTATTATTCCGGGACCTATCTGATTCCCCATGAGATACTTCTTTCCGATATGCCGGAAGACGGTAAACTGCTGGAAAACCGGTTGACGGACATTCGGGGCAGCAAAGTCAGACTGGCCTGCCCCGTAAGAGGCGAAAAAAGAAGGCTTATGGAAATGGCGCAGGTGAACGCCGGTAAAAAACTGGCGGATGCCATCGAATTGCAGGCCGGCAGCCGGG
>CAZKYZ010000473.1:0-3113 GCA_964557055.1 uncultured Desulfobacterales bacterium | reverse complement strand
TTTGGAAAATGCTCTTAACGGAAAATCTGCTGAATCGCGGCACGATCCTCGGGGCATTGACACTGGCGGTTGTAATGGGCGCTGGGGCTTTGGTGGTTTCCAGAACACTGACACGCCTTTTGTCACGTCCCCGCTGGGTCGTAGGTCGGCTGAAACGCAAAGTGGACAAAACAGTAATAACCTACGTCATCCGTTTCAAGACCTTGGTGATTTTTCTCACCTTCGGACTTATCTACGCCAGTATGATACCGGGCCTAAAGGGATTGATGGGAACTATGATGGCTGGCGCCGGGCTGACCGCCATAGTAGTCGGCTTTGCGGCCAAATCAACCCTTGCCAACCTGATTTCCGGTCTATCCCTCGCCGTATATAGACCTTTTAGAATCGGCGACAAGGTTTCCTTGGACAACGAGTACGGCACTGTAGAAGATATCACCTTGCGCCACACCATCGTCAGAACCTGGCGGCACAGGCGACTCATTATTCCCAATGAGAAGATCGATAATATGAGCCTCATCAACTACAGTATCGTTGACCCCCTTATGCTGTGCACCATTGAATTGAGCATAAGTTACGATAGCGATATTGATCTGGCCCGGAGATTGATCCTGGAAGAAGCCAATAACTGCCCCCACCGGCTGGAAAAGGCGGATGAACCCTGGGTAAGGGTGGTTTCCCACGGCGATTTTGCCATTGGCCTGCGGCTCTATATCTGGGTGGAGGACGCAGACGCCGAATGGCTGGTCAGGTATTGGCTTCTGGAAAACATCAAGAAACGTTTCGACAGGGAGGGCATTGAAATACCATTTCCCTATCGCACCATTGTGTACAAAAAAGATATGCCGCCTCCACCGCAGGAAGAGGCTCAACCGGTTCTGCCTGCCTGAACAAAAAGGCATATGTTTTTTTCCAAATTTCACGGCCAAGATTCAAAATCGATCCCGCGTGTCGCGGGATAAACTACTTTTGATTTGTCATGAAGGATGCCCAGGATAGAGGGAAAAAGCCGGCACATGATAAAATACAGTTCCCCTGCCTTCAAATATTTGCTCTGTTTTGCTTGTCTTCATATGGTTCTGGCCCTGGTCCTGCTGTTGTTCAATCCGGGGAATAGCTACGCCGGGGAAACAGATACTTCCGTCATTCATATTGTAAAACGCGGGGACACCCTGGGCGGTATCGCCTTACGTTACAAAATCTCGGTCAAACAATTACGCCGGTGGAACAGACTCCGTGGGGACAAGATCTTCGAAGGGCAGCGTCTTGAACTGTGGCCCCATGGCTCGTCTGTATACTATGTGGTGAGAAGTGGTGATACCCTCTCTGAAATTGCCGCCCAATGTGGGGTTTCCCTATCCATACTTCGCCGTTTAAACCATATTTACAAGGACCGGATTTACCCGGGACAAAAGCTCAAACTTGTCAAGCCCCTGGAAAAAACAGAAGCCGTGGATGAACCGTTTGAGTACGTCGTCAAAAAAGGAGACAATTTATCCACAATTGCACAGCGTTTCGATGTGGGGCTTAGCTTTCTCAGACAATTAAACCACCTTAAGCACGACCGTATTTATCCGGGACAGCGGTTGCAGCTCCGGCCATCGTCGTTAGACGAAGCTGTACATGTGGTTCGTCCGGGAGAAACCTTGTCGTCAATTGCATTGAAATACCGGATAAAACTCTCTGAATTGATGGAACTCAATGATATTGAAGGAAGCAAAATCCTGGTGGGCCAGAAATTGCGGCTCAAGACGACACCTGCCCACGTTCACATCGTTGAGAGGGGGGATGCCCTGTGGGAAATTGCCCGTGCATATGGGATGTCAGTCAGGGAACTCAAGAACTTAAATGGGCTATCCTCGAACCGAATCTATCCGGGCCAGGAGTTGCATCTAATAGTGAAACAGCCCGTGCCTCCGGATATTTACACAGTCAAAACGGGTGACTATCTCGCCAGGATTGCCCGCCTGCACCAGATGAGCGTTTCAGACCTGAAGAAGGCGAACAACATGCGGCGTTCTGTAATCTATCCCGGCCAAGAGCTGAAGGTAAATCCCATTCTCCGCGGGAGCAGGGAATGGTTAAAAATCAGCGAAATCAAGTGGGACAACTTAATGAACTCTTTAGGCGACGTTAGAAGAATAAAAAGTGAAAACGGGCCATACTATGGTCGGAGCCCTAAGGCAGATCACCAGAGGCACGCCAGGTACTTTGAGGGTCCCCGCCTGTCACTTAGGAGAAGTTACAGGCAGGCCCGAAAACTCTGGCAGGCTTTCGAACACCAGGTCGATGGCCTCGGACGTCTGAGTGACACCCTGAATGGCTGGCATATTGTGCTGGATCCCGGTCACGGGGGCTTAGATCCGGGCGCTGTGGTGGAAAACTTGGATGGAAATGGCAACAAAGTCTATGTGGTCGAGGATGAGTATGTCTACGATATTGCCCTGCGGGTATTTGTATTGCTCCGCCTTCACGGTGCAGCGGTCACCATGACCTTGCTAAGTCCCAATCACCTGATCCGTCATTCTAATCCACCAGCCCGAACATTCGTCAATGAGAAGAACGAGGTCTACAACAGCTATTCATTCAATAAGCACAATAAGCAGGCGAATTGGCCAAACGGCGGTCGCGATGGGAACCTTTCATGCCGTGTGGATATTGCCCGCAAGGCCTTCAGAAAAGTCCCGAAGAATCACTGCATGTTTTTTTCTTTTCACGCAGACATCGATCACCGATCTCCTGAAGCCCCTCTGGTCTTATATTACAAAAGCAGAAACGGCAGGCGTGTGGACATTCCTTCTAAGAATTTTGCACGGTCTATTCTTCCGGCTTTGGGCGCCGGAGCATACGCGCGCGGCCAGAACCTCGGAGTGCTGCGAAATAATCCGGCCAGCGTCAAAGTCATACTGGAACTACGGAATCTGGCCTACACCGACCATGCCTGGGCCCTCCGTTTTGAGCGGTTACGCCAGCGCAATGCTGAAAAGGTTGTTAGAGGTGTTTTGGATTATGTTTACCAGCAAAGTTGAATGGCATAAAGCACTCCAGACGAATGATATACCAACATTAAAAGCGGGATGTGAATTCAAATGAGGCCGAAGAACTGGTGGAAGAGC
>CAZKYZ010000472.1:1812-3130 GCA_964557055.1 uncultured Desulfobacterales bacterium | reverse complement strand
GGTGATTGTTTGGTCGATATTATCCTTCCGGGAGTAAGCTTTAACGCCAACCTGCAGTCTGGTTTCAAAGTGCTCAAGGTAATCAAGGGCCTGCGGAGACAGCGTCGTCCGGATTTTAGCAAACAGGTTTTCAAGGGATTCGAAAAAAACCGTATTTTTTAACGGAAGCAACAGTTTCCGGCTGAAATAGAGGGCCATCAGCTCCGTGAGATTCAGGGGCAGCGGCGTCTGCCGGCGGTCCCGGTCCATTATCGCCCAGCGGGATTTTCCATCTTCTATCTGGTTGTAAAGGGGAAAACCGGCGGATTGCAGGGCTTCGAGGTCGCGGTAGACCGTCCTGGAATGGCAGCCGAGTTCCAGGGACAACCGCCGGGCGGATTTTCCCGTTGTCGCTGAAATGAGTGACTGAATGATTTTCCACTGGCGGGCCAGCTGATCTCCCCGGGCCATGAAGTTGCTCCTTTACCCTGTCGTTGCAACAGCACTATGTTTTACAGTTGAAGACCAAGATGATATTGAATCGGCCTAAAAATGCGCGTATACTGGGTGTACTTTTTGGGAAACCCGCTCTGCCGTTCCTGAACGCTAAGATCGGTTTTCCAACCGTCTGTAGGAATAACCATACTTTTGCGTTCAGTTCAACAGCATAGCCCGAATATATATGAAACACTCCGAATATTCCCTTTTGGACAGCGGGCGGTATTTGGGGATAGGGGCCGTGTTTCGGGTCGCGAACCGGAGGAGAAGATAAATGAAAGTACAACTGATCTATATTACCACCGGGAGTATGGAAGAGGCCCAAAAAATTGCGGCCGTTTTGGTTAAAGAGCGTCTGGCCGCATGTGCCAATATTATCGAAAACATCCGTTCCATCTATGTTTGGAAAAATGAATTCCACAACGAGAAAGAGGCCCTGCTGCTGGCCAAAACAATCAAAAACAGGGTGCCGGAGTTGATCAAACGGGTTCGGGAAATTCACTCTTACGAGTGCCCCTGTATTGTCAGCCTGCCGATTACAGACGGTTTCCCCCCCTTTCTGGACTGGGTTGCGTCGGGCGTGGATGCCGGATGAAGTCCGTCCGGTTGGAGCAAGCATTTATGTTGACCGGCAGGCGCTAATAAGGTACTTTAGTATACTATGGAATCAACGGACGGGAAAAGGTGGAACGATTACAGAAGGGCGCCGATCCGACTGCAGATGCCCTTTCAGGTATGGAGGAAGTCATGAGCAAAACGCCTGCCGATCTTTTTGCCGAAGCCGTGACGTGTTTTAATGCAAACGATATAGATGAAGCCTTCGATCTGTTCGACAGACTTA
>CAZKYZ010000472.1:0-1802 GCA_964557055.1 uncultured Desulfobacterales bacterium | reverse complement strand
CTTATCGCCATTGAAAGCGATTACCAGGAAGAAGGACGCGACAATCCGTACTTCTACCTGGGGTGTATTTCTGCCGACAGGGGTGAGATGCAAAAGGCGGTGGGGTACTACACGAAATCTCTTGAGCTGTGGCCGGATGACGAAAATAGCCTCGAGGGCCGGGGCGAGTGTTACCGTGAAATGGGTGATTACGATAAAGCCATCGCCGATTTCGAGGCCATCTTCAACATTGAACCCAATTTCCGGCAGATGCCTTCCAAGGATATCTACCAGGAGATTTGGGATGCGGCCGTGCTGAAAGGGGTTCAGGGAGAACTGCTTCGGAGTGCCGCCGAAGACCTGATCAACAACCCGGATGATGTCGCCTGTGAAAAACTGGCCGTTTATGTCAACTGCCGGCTGGATGCCTGCTATTCCAAAGGTGTTGCCGACGCGGACACCCGGACCGAGAAACTGGTCCGAAAAATCATACAGTCCATCCACGAGATCCGCCTGCTCAAATTCAACCTGGACGACGCTTTTGAAGGATTGAAACTGGCACCCGATGATCTGAAAACACTACGGAAATGCTATTACGGTATGGAAGCTATCGCCTTTGACCTGGAAAGGAAAGTCGTGTCCCTGGATTCCCTGGACGCGTCCGTTCGGGAAGAACTGGCCGGACGGTGGCTTTTCTCCAATGATGAGGAGGAGATGGAGATATAGCCCGATACGGCCATTTATCTTCGGCGGCAACTGCGCGCTGACCTGGCGCTGATCAACCACCTCGACATAATTGCTGAATGCGAGAAAATATTCAGCAAACCCCATGCCCCAGTTTTTTCTTCAGGTATTCCGCAAACCGTTCCAGCACTTCCGGCAGGTTGTCGCGGCCGAAACCGATACGCACGTGCCGGCTGCCGTAATTGAACATATCCGACGGGACCAGCATGATCCCGGTCTCTTTTACCAGCCTTTCACAGAACGCTTCGGCAGGATCGGTAAACAGGATCCTGGGAAAGCAGATGGAACCGCCGCCGGGACGGTTCCATCGGAAGAGAGCTGCGTGTTTCTCGAAAAAAACATCCAGAGCGGCCAAATTTTTCTGAATCCTTTTGCGCTGGCGGGCGATGATGCGGTTCCGATGACGAACGGCGATCAGGGCTAGAACTTCCGAGGGGGCGCTGCTGCAAATGGTGGTGTAGTCCTTCAGGGCGCCCATTTTCTCCAAAAGCTCAAGGTCCCGGGTAACCACCCATCCCACCCGCAGGCCTGGGAGGCCGAAGGCTTTGGAAAGGCCGGAAAGGGAAACCGCTTTGTCATAGTGCTCGCAAGCAGCGGGCAGGGTGCCCCCATCGGCAATTTCCAGGAACCGGTACATCTCATCCGAGAATAGATGAATGTTTGCTTTGCTGGCGAGATTGACAATGGCCATGTATTCTTTCTTTCCGGGGAGGCTCCCGGTGGGGTTGTGGGGGAAGTTGACCACCAACAGTTTGGTGTTGTCCTGCATAAGATTCTCCAGCCTGCGGACATCGAAACGCCATCCGTTTTCCTCGTCCGGTTCCCACATGGACAGCTCACACCCGATGGATCTGGCCAGTTCGTACAGAGACTGGTACCCCGGAAAGGTGCAGATTACGTGATCGCCGGATTCCAGAAGCGCGTTCATGAGCAGGAAGACGCATTCCTCCGGGGCAGCGGTGAGGATGTTGTCGCGGCAGATGCCGGTGTAGATATCCGTGATAGCGTCCAGCAACAAAGGGTGCCCCCGGGATTCGGTATACGAAAGCTGCAAATCATTCCACAAGGTGATTTCCTCC
>CAZKYZ010000471.1:0-3138 GCA_964557055.1 uncultured Desulfobacterales bacterium | reverse complement strand
ATATATCCATAATGCGCTCCTATGTTATGCTGGTGAGCCCTATCGGACCTTACCGTAGTCCCGGTCCACTTCAAGATAATTTATATCCGTGGTCGCTTCGCCCCTTGCCGCCTTGACCTGGTCAATGCCTCGCCCGGTGAGCCCTTTATGCGACGCATAGGCCATGGCGGTTTCTTCGGTGATCAGACCGGATTCATAAAGACTGACAATATGATCGTCAAAAGTGACCATTCCGAAAGGAGAGCCCTGCTGGATAATCTCATAAAATGTTTTCCCCTCGGATTCACCGTGCAGAATACTGTCTTTCACCCGCAGATTCATGCCCATAATTTCGAAAGTGGCTACCCGTCCTCCGCCGACTTTGGGTACCAGGCGCTGACAGGCAATCCAACGAATCGTGTCGCCCATCCGGATACGGATCTGGTTCTCCTCTTCCATGTTGAACATACCCAGTATACGGTTGATGGTAGAACCCGCATCCACCGTATGAATGGTACTGAGAACCAGATGGCCGGTCTCCGCAGCGTTTAGAGCGATTTCGACGGTTTCCCGGTCCCTCATCTCGCCGACGAGAATAACCTTCGGTGCCTGTCGCAGGGCAGCCCGCAATCCGTTTGCAAATGTGTCGAAATCCTGCCCCATTTCCCGCTGGTTGAATGTCGACTTTTTATGGGGGTGCTGGTATTCAACAGGATCTTCAAGGGTAACCACGTGCACCGATTTGGTTTCGTTGATCTGGTCCAGGACTGCCGCCAGCGATGTTGTCTTACCACTGCCGGTAGCTCCCGTTACCAGGATAATACCGTTTTTTTCCTCAGCCATTTTGTAAAAAGCCTTGGGCAGCCCCATTTCCTGGACGGTTGGAATTCTCGTTTCCAGTTTCCGCAGGACAACGGAATAATCACCCTGTCGTGAGAAACAATTCACGCGGAAGCGTGCCTTGCCCGGGAGTTCGTAGGAAGAGTCGCAAGAGCCCTCTTTTAACAGCGTTTCCGTTAAGCGCCTATCCTGCCGGATCAGGTTGAGAGCAAAAATCTCTGTCTGGAAAGCTGTCAGCTCGTGAAAGGGCGGATTTAATTCTACGGGGTTCAATACGCCTGAACTTTCCACCTGGAATTGTTTCCCCACCGAGATATTAAGGTCGGAAACATTGTCATATGAGCCGAGCATCCGTGTGAGGATATGATCGATTTCCTGTTTTCGCATAACATGACCTCAACGTTTACTGGATTATTGTTGCCGGTGCTACCTGATGCCCTGCCATTGCCTTTACATCAACGCGTCTAAACCTGCAGGGCACGACCGGATTCGTCAGGCTTCGGTAAAATCCACCGGTGGATTTGTGAGAAACGGCCTGAACATGCTTTTTTCATTGGCCTTGGTATAGGCGTCATCGGGACTGATTCTGCCTTTGTTGAGCAAATCCATAATGGCATCATCCAGAAGCTGCATCCCATATTTTTTCCCGGTCTGAATCTGAGATGGAATCTGATGCGTTTTTCCTTCACGAATCAGGTTTCGGACCGCAGGGGTGGCTATCATAATCTCTGTAGCGGCGCACCTCCCCTTTACATCGATGGTTTTAAACAGGGTCTGGGCAATGACCGCCCGAAGACCATCTGAAAGCGTCGACCGAATTTGAGCCTGTTCCGTTGACGGGAACACTTCGATGATACGGTCCACTGTCTTGGGGGCGCTGGAGGTATGCAGGGTCCCAAATACCAGGTGGCCGGTGGAAGCAGCCTCGATGGCCAGGGAAATGGTTTCAAGATCACGCATTTCCCCCACCAGAATGACATCCGGGTCTTCCCGCAAAGCGCCGCGAAGTGCACTGGCAAACGTCTTTGTGTGCAGCCCGACTTCGCGATGATTGACAATGCAGTTCTGGCTCTGATGAACGAATTCAATGGGATCTTCAACAGTGATAATGTGATCTTTTCTGCATTTGTTGGCAACATCGATAATCGCGGCAAGCGTCGTCGATTTCCCGGATCCGGTCGGCCCGGTGACAAGGACCAGCCCTCTGGGGAGGGTTGCAAGTTTGGAAACGACAGGGGGCAGTCCCAGCTGTTCAGCCGTCAAAATGGTGCTGGGAATTTCCCTGAATACGGCTGCGCAGCCATATTTTTGCATAAAAAAATTGGCCCGATACCTGGCAAGGCCGGGGATTTCGTACCCAAAATCGACGTCCCCGGTTTCCTCAAACACCTTGATCTTACCTTCCGGAGCGATTTCATAAAGCATACTTTTTAGAAAATCGTTGTCCAGGACCTTGTATTTGATCCGCTCCATGTCACCAACAATTCGGAGGGCCGGGGGCTGACCGGTTACCAGGTGCAGGTCGGAAGCACCCTGTTCGTGCATCAGTTTGAAGAATGCATCAATTTTTGCCATTAATCACTTCCTTATTCTTCCGGATCATCCTATTTTGCCTGCGGAAGGAGGGCGACTTTTCGGTCTTCTTCCTCCATCTCCGTCATCTCCTGCCTGCCCACATCAAGGAGACGGCTGTGGGCTTCCAATATAGCGCCGATCTGTGACTCAAGCTGGGCCCTTCTACGCTTCAGTTCAGCAATATCCGAGTGCAATTTTCTCAGCCGGTTATGGGCCCGATTAATAATCTGATCGGCCTTTATCTGAGCCTCTCCAATAGTGTTTCGGGCTGCCTGCTCGGCGTTTTCCTTCATCTGGTCAAGCACCCGCTGGGAACTCAAAATGGCCTTCTTGAAGTTGTCCTCCCGAGCCTTGATGGTTTTGTTTTCCTGGATATTTTTAGCCATCTTCAGCTTCAGTTCTTCGTTTTCCTGGCAAATCAATTCGAAAGCGTCTGCAACCTGTTCAAGGAAAGCGTCCACCTCACGGACATCGAAGCCTCTGATCCTTACACTGAACTGTTGATGTTGAATATCCAGCGGTGTGATTTTCATACCAACACCCCTTTCTAATTGTTTTATCAATAAAAACTTGCAGCCCATCCGAGCATGGTTTCCACAAGAAAAATCTGTAGAAAATAAATAACCAGAATAACAATCAGCGGTGAAAAATCAATCCCCCCGAAAGTGACCGGTATACGCCGTCTGATCTGATAAAGTACCGGTTCCGTGGCATTATTGATAAACCGGACAATCAGATTAAACG
>CAZKYZ010000470.1:0-3144 GCA_964557055.1 uncultured Desulfobacterales bacterium | reverse complement strand
GAAGTTACCGGCCCATACGCAATCAGCAACGGGTATACCATCGAAGAAGATTTTCAACGTTCCCATCCCGAGCTTATCCAAACAGCCCGTACCCGGGGATGGTTGCACAAAGGAGCTAACTTCTCCTTCCGAAAAGTATATGCAGATCGGTTTTACACCTATTTTTCAGCTTCGGCCGCACGAAGACTGCGCATCGGTTGCCTGCTGGAAAAAGTTCCCGCTGATAAACCGGTTGACGTCGAAACCGCATTTTCCATCTTGCGCGACCACGGGGACGATGATTACCAACCCGCAAATCATCTCCTCGGCAACCGTGTCTGTGCCCATGCCGGCTATCCCCTCACCCGCCTGGCGACCCAGACCACCGGTTCCATGGTGGCTCATTTCAGCGGGGATCGTCGCCAATTCTGGTTTACAGGTACCTCCGCTCCCTGTATCGGGCTGTTTAAACCAGTCCAATTCGGTACATCGCCGCTTCCGCATACAGGGTTTTCACCGGGCGCCGTTTTCGACGAAACAGATCATTGGTGGCTGCATGAAAAACTGCATCGCCTGGTACTCCAGGATTACCCCCGGAGAGCACCATTGCTTCAAAAAGATCGCGACCGGCTGGAATCGCGTTTTCTGGAAAAATGCTGCGACCCTCAGGAAGATATCTCCACGCAAACGCAGGATGCTTTTGCCCGGAGCCGTACTCATACGAAAAAATGGATTGAAACAATCGGTCAGACAGTGCCAAAGCAGACGGGCAATTGGGTGTACCGCAGCTTCTGGAAAAAAATGAATCGGTCCGCCGGAATAATATAATACACAAGGGATTCAGGAGGAACATTGAACCAGCCGCATGACAGTCGTATTGAACTTGTCCGAAAAAAATTTAAAGACCTCGAAATCGATGGCCTGTTGGTTTTGATTGAAGAAAATCGTCGGTACCTGAGTGGATTTACAGGTGAAGACAATGGTGTCGCCGAATCCGCCGGCGCCCTGGTTATCGGCCTTCAGGACCTCATCCTTTTGACCGATGGACGATATACCACGCAGGCATCCGCCGAATCACCGCTCTACCGGATCGTCGTTTACAAAAAAGGCCTCGAATCGGTCATCGCCGGGCTGCTTACGGAAACAGGGATTAGCTGCCTGGGAATTGAAGCTCCCCGTGTAACGCTTTCCCAGCATGCAAAATTGAACAAATCCCTGTTGGAAGCAGACGGGAATGCTTCCCTGAAACCGGTGGAAGATGTGGTACAGGAGATACGCGCGGTTAAAGACGAGCATGAAATTCAGCAGACCCGCAAGGTGCTCGCCATCGCGGAAACAGCATTTCAGAAAACCCTCGCCGCCATGGCGCCCGGAATGACCGAAAAATCCGTTGCCTGGATGCTGGAAAGGAATATGCGCGAAGGCGGTGCCGAAAGCCTGGCTTTCCCCGTAATTGTTGCCTCCGGACCCAATTCGGCGTTGCCTCACGCCGTACCGGGCGATCGCAAGATCAACCAGGGCGAACCGATTATCATCGATTGGGGGGCCCGACTGGGAGGATATTGTTCCGACACCACCCGAACCGTAATTTTGGGGACCCCCGATGATCGGTTTCGGTCCGTATTTAAAACGGTTTTAAGCGCCCATCGCAGGGTCTGTGAGCAGATCCGTAGCGGCGCCGGTGGAACCCGGCTTGACGGCATCGCCCGGGAGTGGATCGACAACAACGGGTATAAGGGCCGTTTCGAACACAGTCTGGGCCACGGCACCGGGCTGGCTGTCCACGAACTGCCCCATCTCAGTCCGGTACGGGACAATGTTTTGGAAAGCGGGATGATCGTCACCGTGGAGCCGGGTATCTATATTCCGGATTGGGGAGGCGTGAGACTCGAAAACCAGGTGGTGGTTCGGGAAAACGGCGCCGAGATACTCAATACACTGGATCTAGAAATAAATTGTCAATAGGCAGGCTGTCGCAACCGTCACACTTTCGTTCACTACTGCAGCAGGATACCAAGCGTATGAAAATGTCGACCGTATCTAAAATCGCCTGCGGGGTGCAAAAAATTTGAAACCATCTCCGGAAACGGCAGGCATTGCCAGGATGGATGCTCACCTGGACCTGTACCTCAACTACCTGATCGTCGAAAAGGGGCTTTCACGGCAGACCATTGAATCTTACAGTCGTGATCTGCAGGACTATATGCAATTCCTTGCCGAAAGCCGGATCGAGAGCTTTTCGGAGACCGGTACCGCCCAGATCATCCAGCATCTCATCTCCCTTCAGAAAAAAGGGCTTTCGCCCCGGACACGGGCAAGGCACCTGGTGAGCATCCGCGGTTTTTATGCTTTTCTGGAGTATGAAAAGATTATCGAACGTGATCCCGCCAAGCAGGTGGACATGCCCAAAAGCGGTTTAAGCCTTCCGGATGTCCTGTCAAAATCTTCCATCGAAAAGATTCTCCGGCAACCCGACAAAACGAACCCCCGGGGTCTTCGCGATGCGGCTATGCTGGAACTTTTGTATGCCGCCGGTTTACGGGTTTCGGAATTGATCAACGTAACCGTCCAATCGATAAATCTGGAAGCTGGTTTTGTGCGCGTTATCGGCAAGGGTTCCCGCGAACGATTGGTGCCGATTGGCATGTGCGCCAGAAGGCAAATTGAGGAATATCTGCAAAACGGCAGACCCGCACTGGTAAAAAACGCGAACAGTCTGTTTCTTTTTGTAGCGCGGGCGGGCAGACCCATGTCCCGTCAGGGTTTCTGGAAACTACTGTGCGGTTATGGACGGAAGAGCGGAATTCCGCAAAAAATCAGCCCACACTCCTTTCGTCATTCCTTTGCCACCCACCTGCTGGAAGGAGGCGCCGACTTGCGGGCCGTGCAGACAATGCTGGGGCACGTGGATATTGCAACCACCCAGATTTACACCCATGTGGCCAAAGAACGTCTGAAACAGATCCACAGCAAATATCACCCCAGAGGATAGCTCTCTACATCAGCACAACCGGTTCCAGCGGGTAGTAGCTGATCCCTTCGATATCTTCCTGCGTCAGTCCGAACTCTCTCTGGATGGCCGTCAGGACAAATTCCTTGTCCAGTTTGGTGGTGCTTTCCAGTTTTTGCAAAAAAGCCTCGTTAACCATTCCGTCCTTTGTATTG
>CAZKYZ010000469.1:0-3145 GCA_964557055.1 uncultured Desulfobacterales bacterium | reverse complement strand
CTCGGGGGATGATTCGATAATCGGCCGTCGATATTATGGAACGCTACTTGTAGGCCATCTACGGGATGACGAACGTCAACCACGATCACCTGTTCGCTTCCGTTTTGAAATTCATGCCGGCTGACGAAATAGATGAAAGCGATTTTCGAAGACGCGTCTATCTCCTGACGACAAAGTATAAGGGAAAAGCGCCATTTTTTCGACATCATAGTCTCGACGCAGATCAAGTTCACCTGCTGACCGATGATCGCTTTGGAAAATATAAAAATTTCGTTGAGCTGGCCCTTGAGAAAGGAATTCTAAAACGGAGGGATCGTTTGCTGATCAAAAACCCCGAGTTTAAACAGTCCGATGATTTTCATCAGGTTAGAATTCATAACCCCGTAACGGTAATTGCCAACGAGGTCGAACCGCTGTCCGGACTGCAGGCCCAATGCGCCAAAATAGCAACGCTGTCATGTGCCGGGGTGCGTTACCGGGTGACGCGCAACCTGGTTGAAAAAGCCATATACAATTTTGAAAGGGATCGTACCAACTACTACAAGAAAGGTGAATTAAAACCGCAGCATGTGGGCATGCCGTTTCTTCTCAAAGGCCGTAAAAATAAGACCGGGGTTGTGCTGGTCCATGGGTACCTGGCCGCTCCGATGGAAGTCGCCGGCCTGGCGCAACATTTGAACAGAAAGGGATTTTGGGTATATGTCCCCCGGTTGAAGGGCCACGGGACATCGCCGGAGGATTTGGCCGTCGCAAAATATACGGACTGGGTTGATGACGTGGATGCCGGATACGTAATAATGCGCAACCTTTGCCCCAGGGTGGTCGTCGGGGGGTTCTCAACCGGTGCCGGACTGGCCCTGGACCTATGCGCCCGCATGGGAGATATCAGCGGTGTTTTTGCGGTATCACCGCCCTTGCGGCTGCTTGATTTTTCAACCCGATTTGTTCCGGCAGTCGATTTGTGGAACCGTATTATGTCGAAAGTTCATCTGGATTCAGTTAAAAAAGAATTCGTGGAAAACAACCCCGAGAATCCAGATATTAATTATTCCCGAAATCCCATTTCCGGTGTTCGTGAACTGGAACAATTTATGGATATCGTAGAATCCAAACTGCCTGAAATTCAGGTGCCGGCTGTCGTCATTCAGGGGCGCGGCGATCCGGTCGTTAACCCGAAAGGGGCAATCCGGGTATTTGAACGCCTTGGTACGGACAACAAGGAGCTGTATATTCTCAATTTCAGAAGGCATGGCATTTTGCTGGGAGACGGTTCGGAACGGGTGTTCAAGTTGATTTGTGATTTTGTCGATGGTTATCCGTCGATGGATCCGGTATCGAAATCGACAGACGGCTGATAATCCAGTCTCCCCTGCACGGGGAAGATTCAACTTCTATGCTGCCGATAAACTGTAACACCTGAAAAACGAATTTTACCAGCGCTGCGGGTACAAAGAAGGCCGCCGCAGCGGGTTGTGTGTTTTACGAATAAAAACAGCCCATGGCGGCAACGATTCGCCAAGTGGCTGTCGCTGACGTTATACCACCGTTTTTAACAGCATGGTAGCAGGATCCAGCAGAATCGAAGGTTTGCCTTCCGCGGAAACGCCTTTTACCGGTTCAACATGAATGTCCTTATCTTCCGGGCGAAGCCGGATAACCACATCAAACAGGTCCGACACACCGGATATCTGGACCGGAAGCCCGTCGGCGGCAGGTTCTTCGTGGCGATGGGTCACCACCGTAAACCAGACATGGAAACCGAAATGGCACGAGAGTGATTTTAATTCTTCAAGCGTTGCGCGAACATTCCCATCAAACGGCAAGCCATCGATGAGTATCATCGATGGTGAAAAGATGCCCTGTTCGATCAGATCCGTCAACCTTTCTTTCAGTGTGGGAACCTGGAAGGTTTCGACCTGGAAGGTCATAATAAACCGGTTGGGAACCAACGTATCCCAAAGGTTTTCGATGGCCTTGGCATCAGCTGTCCGGCCGTATTGACCGGCGATATCCCGGAATACTTCCCGGTACCACAAAGACACTTTTTTAACAGGGTCGTTGAGACTGATGTGGAGGACCTTGTTGTCTTTAAGGAGCGTATGCAACGCTACTTGAACAACGAAGGCTGTTTTGCCGACTCCCGCCCGGGCCATTACCGCTCCGAATCCACCTTTCGGGAGAATATCTTCCGAACCATTGGCAAAAGGATGAAGGGGATTCCGGTTTACGAGATCTTCTTTATGCATGGTGAGAACTCCTGTCCAATTAAATGGGTCATTTTTTTTCCTTCTTGTTTTTGTTTTCAGCGGCTTTTTTGGCCAATTCTTCCGCGATGGATAGAGGAACAATTTTATAGGTGTTGAACTCCATGGTGAATTGGGCCTTGCCCTGGGTGGAAGACCGCAGGACGGTTGAATAACCGAACATTTCAGCAAGTGGAATATTGGCCTCGATAACACACATGGGGCCTTCGTCCTGGGCGCCGACGATGATACCTCTGCGCTGGTTCAATGTACCCATGACCGCCCCCTGGAATTCGGTGGGAGTTTCAACGACGACTTTCATAATTGGTTCATGGATAACCGGTTTGGCTTTGGCGTATGCCTCTCGAAAGGCGCCTCTGGCAGCAGCCTGAAAAGCCATTTCCGAGGAGTCAACGGAATGCGAGGCGCCGTCGTTGATTACCATGCGGACCCCGGTAACCGGAAATTCCATTCTGGGCCCTTTGGCCAGGCAGGCCCGAAACCCTTTCTCACATGATGGAATATACTGGGTCGGAATCGATCCACCGGTAACTTTATTGACAAACTCAAAATCTTTATCGTCGAGAGGTTCGAGATATCCCGCCACACGACCATACTGACCGGAACCGCCGGTTTGCTTTTTGTGGGTGTAATTGAAATCGGCCATCGGGCCTACCACCACCAGTTCCCGCAAAGATATGGTCATTTGAATTAACTGTTATGGCATCAATTGAAATATTTACCAAACCTATTTGAACCCAATAATTGCCATTATCTGTAGAACAAAAAACACTTCCATGAGTTCCGGCAAAGCCACCCTGTCCTCCAGCAATAATGTGATTGTCAGAATTGATTGCAAAGTGGTAAATTGGGGTCCCATAGGGTCCGTTAGTTTGTTCCCA
>CAZKYZ010000468.1:0-3145 GCA_964557055.1 uncultured Desulfobacterales bacterium | reverse complement strand
GGCGGGCTCCAGGGTATGAGCGTCGGGCAGTATGAGGCGGCCGAGTCTCTGGGGCTGAACTACTACCAGACCATGCGTCTGGTGATCCTGCCCCAGGCCCTGAAGATTGTCATTCCACCGACGGTCAGTGTGCTTATCTCCGCTTTCAAGGATACTTCTCTGGTGGTCATTATCGCCCTGTACGATATCTTAAAGACCACCCAGTCGGTATTGTCCGACCCCAAATGGAGGGGATACTCGTCTGAAGCCTACATTTTTCTGGCAATTATCTATTTTGTCTGCTGTTTTTTCATGTCCAACTACAGCAGGCGATTGGAGAAGGAACTGGACAGGAGTCTATAAACCGATACAAAAGAGAGCCTCCATGAATCAGGAAAACGCAGAAGAGAAACAGGCCATTTCAACCGATGCGCCCATAATTGAAATCATTGACATGCATAAATGGTTTGGTGATTTTCATGTGTTGCAGGAAATCAACCTGGAAGTCACCCGGGGTGAACGGATCGTCATCTGCGGGCCGTCCGGCTCCGGAAAATCTACCTTGATCAGATGCATTAACAGGCTGGAGGAGCACCAGCGCGGCAGGATCATCGTCGACGGCATCGAACTGACCAACGATGTCAAAAACATTGAAAAAATACGGATGGAAGTCGGCATGGTGTTCCAGCATTTCAACCTGTTTCCCCATCTTACCATTGTGGAAAATTTGACCCTGGGACCGATCTGGGTCCGGAAAACTCCCAAAAAGGAAGCCGACGAGACGGCCATGTACTACCTTGAAAAAGTGCACATTGCCGAGCAGGCCAAAAAATACCCCGGACAACTCTCCGGCGGCCAGCAGCAACGGGTCGCCATAGCCAGAAGCCTGTGTATGAAACCGAACGTCATGCTCTTTGATGAACCCACCTCGGCCCTTGACCCGGAGATGGTCAAAGAGGTCCTTGACGTTATGATCAATCTCGCCCAGGAAGGGATGACGATGCTGGTTGTCACCCATGAGATGGGCTTTGCAAAAAGCGTTGCGCACCGGGTTCTGTTCATGGATTACGGCAAGATTGTGGAAAGCAACACGCCCGACGAATTTTTTGACAACCCGCAGCACGATCGGACCAAATTGTTTTTAAGCCAGATACTGCAGTAGGCTTGACCTCAAAATTTTGATATAGCTTCTATTCTATGTAAAACAAGCACCTGCTATTCATTTGCGGTCATTGGTCACCGACCTTTTAGCAGCCAGAAGGACATCCAGGAATTCAGCCAGGCCGTCTTCGTTGTTGGTATGGCTGGTGATAAAGTCCGCCCGTATCCGAATGGGTTGGACGGCGTTGGCCACGGCGACTTTATATGCGTCGGTTTCAAACATTTCCTGGTCGTTGTACCAATCCCCGGTGACAACCGTTTCCGCCATGGAAATGCCTAAATGCCGCTGCAGTTTTCGCAACCCTTTCGCTTTGTCCGCCCCCCCCTTTTTTATACTGAGACAGTGAATACCCGTATGCCGGGAGGAAGGATAAATTCGGGATTGCAGCCCGAAAGCCCAAGGAAACCCCGTTTTTTTCTGGATGGTTTTGAGAGCGTCAAGATTTTCTCCGGCAATGACGAGTTCCAGAGCCCGGTTTTGAACGGCCGCAAAAGAATTGATTTTGCGATAGTGCCCCCCAATGATGTCCACGAATTCGGAAATAATGATCTGGTGGGGAAGACAATATGCCGCCGTATCCCCAACCAGGCAGATATCCAGAAGATATTTTCCGGCGAGCCGTATGATCCGGGAGACCGTTTTTTCGGGAATACTGGAACAATGAATACAGATTTTTGCCGAGACATTCTGAATTAAAGCACCATCAAAAGCGATGAACGGTAATGACATGCCTATGGTTTCGGCGTAGGGGGATACGGCATGGAAATGGCGCCCGCTGGCAAAAGTAAACTGGACACCCGCATTTTGTAGTTGCGAAATCGCGGTTTTTGACGCGGCTCCAATTTTTCCTTCATGGTCCAGCAGCGTTCCGTCCAGGTCGAAAACGACCAAACGGATGTTGTCAAACACTCGGGAGGAGGTCATTTCGGGTCCGTCATATCATCCAGGCGTTCATCCGGTGCCATCTGCCGGCCGGACGATGCGTGATGCCGGTACCAGCTGGACTTGCTTTACCAGGTCCGGCAGCGTTTCTTGAAGTATATCCAGCGTGAGCTGGTAGGGGTGTGCAATACCGATGGCGGAACCATTCCGTTTTGCAGTCTGCACGAGGAGAATAAATTGTTTTTTAATAAATTCAGAATCTTGTTTGTGATCAAGGAAGACATCTCTTTCGGCAAACCGAATCTTTAAAAGCCTGGCGGATGAACGCGCCATGGTTTCTTTGGTAGTGCGGCTATCGATAAAAAACAGATCTTGTTGTTTGAGTACGGTGAACACCTGGTTCATCCGGTCCGATTCACTGGTGAGCCGGGATCCCATATGGTTGTTGACCCCCTTTACGTAGGGCATGGCCGCAATATTATTCTGAAGCTGTCGGATCATATCGTCCGCATTCATGGACGATAGCAACGCTTTGGGGCCGGGATTTATCGAAGGAAACTCAACCGGCTCCATCGGCTGGTGAAGCATGATTTCAAAGCCTTTTGCGTGTGCTTTTTCGGCAATTGATTGCTGCAGTGGACTGCCGGGCAGGATGGCCACAGTAATGGTCGCATCAATGGCCAGGAATGCATCCGCAATCCACTGATCATACCCCAGATCATCAACGATAATGGCAACCAGCGGCATTTTTACTTCTATAACTGGAAATTTTTGTTCTATGACGGTTTCAATTTCCTGTGGATAAATTTCAAATTGGGGTTTCGCTTTTTTCGGGGAAACTCCAGAAGGGGGTTCTTCCGGTTTTACGGCAAGCTTCCGGGTCTCGGAAGCCGCTGGAACCGATTCGACCTGTGTCACAGGATCCCGTTGGGAGATTACGGGGACATTGATAAAATGAGACGCCAGAATGGCCACACCCACCGAAAGGCCGATGAGCACAAAAGCCACCGTAAAAGCTTTCAATAAAGATATGGAGAAAGGAGCCGCTTTTTTTTTGGGGGCGTTTCGCTTAGTTTTGGTTGCCGGCTTTTTATGGTTTTTGGGTGCCATGGCGAATTACCG
>CAZKYZ010000467.1:0-3153 GCA_964557055.1 uncultured Desulfobacterales bacterium | reverse complement strand
GTTCAGGCAAGTACATTTTGTCCGATTATTTTACTAGTCATATTCATGCATGTCCGGCATTCAAGGGCGTTCCCCGGAGCCGGATACGTGGGTACCATACCTCCTGATAACCCATCAGACGGACGAATTCCGCTCCCCCGCATAATGGTTATGTTTCAGATTTTGTTCTCGAACAGACAATATGCAAAGCAGTGCCGAAAGATCAGCGGCGCAATACACCCGATAGTTGCAACGTTAGGATACAATGTAATAATAGGAATATAGGGGTTAGCTGATGTCGTCTACCAGCAACTCCCATTTAGCGTGTAATTGTTTATAGTTATTTACAAATTCTTCCAGTTTATCGACGTCGGTACGGGTAATATCCATTTTTTCCGCGTAGGAATAGACTTTTTCCTTTTCCCCCAGAGAGTAACTCCCGTCCAAGCTGGCTAAGAAAACACAGTCCTTTATAATGGACAAGGCCGTAAAGCGGGAGATTGCCATGGAGGCGACAGAAAAATTTTTCTCCGTGGTATCCCAGAATTCGCTCATATCCAGGGAGAGATAATCAGCCCGACGTTTCACAAAATCGAATTCCACGATTCCGTTTTCACGGTCGGCCTTGAGGATGCTGATCAATATCCGAATATACAGTTCCGGATCGAAATCTTTTCGGTTTTGGTCTACAAATTCAATATTCATGATGCCTCCGTTCCGTTGTTTCCGATGTTGCTCTGCTATGTATCAGAAAAAGGTTTATCTATGCAACCAGTAACGCCACAGAATACGTTATCACTGCAAAACGGTGTTCGCGGCCCGACCCGGCCCGCCGGCAGTCGGCCTCATTCAGAAAGGGATTAAGGATTGACACATTTCAAAACGAAAGCTATGTATTTTTCTATTCTTTTACACCTAACGTCATGACCAAATCATAGGAGTTTCAATATGCCCGCTAAAGCACCGACTCGCGTAGAAGCTTTCGATCTTCTGACCCGCTACAACAAAAGTGAAAGCCTTGTAAAACATGCCCTGGCGGTAGAGGCTGTAATGAGATATTTTGCTCGAAAACTAGGGCAAGATGAAGAAAAATGGGGAACGATCGGCCTGGTTCACGATTTGGATTACGAGCAGTTTCCGGATCAGCATTGCCGGAAAACGGAAGAGATTCTGCAGAAGAACAACTGGCCGCCGGATTATATTCGTGCCGTCGTCAGCCATGGCTGGGGACTGTGCAGTGATGTGGAGCCCAAAACGGAACTGGAAAAAACACTCTATGCGATTGACGAACTGACCGGTCTGGTCGCCACAACGGCACTGGTGCGCCCTTCGAGAAGTGTGATGGACATGAAAGCAAAGTCAGTTAAAAAAAAATGGAATGATAAACGCTTTGCAGCAGGCGTAGACCGCTCTGTAATTCAGAAGGGGGCAGAGATGCTGGGCGTTGAAATTTCCGATTTGATCACCGATACCATCATGGGGATGCGCCAGGCGGCCGCTGAGATCGGTCTGCAGGGAACTTGTAAAGACGATTTGGGTACATCCTGAGAACCCACGCTTAAACCGGTATAGTAATCCTTGCGATGAATTGCCGGATCGCCAGGTTTACGGCTTCCGGATTCTCCACCGGCATAAGATGGCCCGCATCGGGAATCATAACAAGTTCTGCCTTTGCGATCGATTTTTTCAGGTAGTCACCATACTTCGAGGGGGTGAGCCGATCCTCGTCGGCAGACAGTATCAACACCGGCCGCCGAATAGTCGGGAGTCTGTCCATAACATCGAAACCATTGCAGGCTCGGAAATCACCCGCTGCGGTATCCGCTCGGCAGCTGCGGGCCGCCTGAATGACCGGCTCTAATTTTGCCGCTTCCGTTTTTTTTGATGCACCGAAAATGCCGATGCTTTCTGTGAAAGCATTGTAGTCCCTTTCGATGGCCTCGAATATTTCCGGCCTTACCTTCAGGCGGGCACCGGTTCCCATCAGTATGCCGCCCTGGAAAAAATCGGGATGCTCGATTAACAGAAGCTGGGCAATCGCCCCGCCCAGGCTGAGACCGCAAGGCACCGGATACGGCGCCTCAATATCATCAATAAACGTCTTAACAACGTTTGCGTACAACGGCACACTGTTCAGACCGTCACCACCGGTTTGACCATGACCGGGCAGGTCGATCGAAATGGTGTTACAGACATCTGCCAGTTGCCGTACCTGTTCATCCCACAAAGAGGCAGATCCTGCTGATCCATGGATGAACACAAGCGTACAGCGATCGGCAACCAAAGGCCAGTATCCGGCTGTATATCGGATACTTCCTTTTTCCCGCTGGATTAATTTTTTCATTAGGCTTTTCCTGTTGAAACCTTTCACATAAAATGATCCGTTTGTAACCAACGCCCAATAGGAAGGGGTTGTGGCTCAGGCTAACCGGTTGGGTGGATATCAAATACGACATACAGGCGTTGTTCACCGATGTTTTCCACTTTCTGTACGGTCAGCTTAAGGTCCAATTCTTTGGTAAACAGATGAATACCCTTTCCAAATATCACCGGTGAATAGATCAGATGCAATTCATCCACAAGTTCTTGAGCAACAAACAGCGTATTGATAATGGATCCACCGGCAATGACTGCCTGGGAATAGTTTTCACCGGCGAGGCCGGCAATGATTTCAGCGGGTTCATCATTGCTGAACACCAGGTTCGATGCCCCAACGGGCCGGTCTTTGTTGCGGGTCATGACGATATTTTTTCGACCGTTCAGCGGTTTTCCGATAACATCGAAAGTGCGCGACCCCATAATGACAACTCCGGATTTCATTGTTATTTCTTTAAACAATTTTTTATCGGCGCGACCCGACCAGTCCGGGAAATGGTGATCATTACGAGCGATCATACCGTCTGCCGTCACCGCGGCAAGAATAATAACCTTCATGCGAATTCTTTCATTTTTAATAAAAACGTTATGTATTGAGGCAACCGCTCTTTCTATTTTATGCTGGGGGGTTATGATGTCAAGAAGATAATATCGCCCAGGCTGACCACTTGCATTTTTGGAAAAGTTGTCGTATCTTTCTGGAAAGTGACAAAAAACAAGCATTTCCAAATCCAGATTCACCTACCGGATGGCAGATCCTATGAAATCTTTGAAATTGCAGTTTGCGATCGGTTTATG
>CAZKYZ010000466.1:0-3159 GCA_964557055.1 uncultured Desulfobacterales bacterium | reverse complement strand
GGGAGGGTGCCTCCGTTTTTACGGCGGCCAGCCTCCGGCCGTCGCTGAAGTACCCCGTTTCACCGATAGCATCCCCAGGTTTTGCCCGGTACAGGGGAATTTCCTCGCTGTAATCACCGTATCGATAAACGCTGACGTCACCGTCAACCAGAATATACAAACAATCGCCCGGCTGGTCCTGGGATATGAATTCAACTCCTGCCTCAACGCTCACTTCGGATACCCAGCGGGAGATTTCGGCCAGTTCCGCCATGGAGAGTCCGTCAAAGATGCTGCAGCCGGAGAGGCGTTCAAGGTACTGTTTCGCCAGGGCTCCCTCCAGTTCTGCCGGAGTGATACTGCCGTTGTTGAGAAGTATTTCTCCGATATGTATTTTCTTTCGGGAACCACTGACTTTTCGCTGCCCCTGTAGGGCCATACGGAGCGTTTTTTCATCACAGCCCAGGTATTGGCCGATCTTCTGGAAAGTTTGCCGCTTTTTTTTCGGTTGCCATGTTCCCCACGCCATTTATTGGCTAACTTTAAGCGTGCACTCCGGTCAGTCGTTAAAGCAATCGGCCGGCATCTCAACGGTAAACGGATTTCCATCCGTAAGCCTGGAGGAAAGACCCTTTATTTTGGGAAGCTCGTAGCGATAAAAATATTGAAACGTGAACCATTTGCCCCGATAGAATTTTTTGCTTTTGGACGGTAATTTCCCCTCCAGAAAATGTTGTACAATAATGGCTTGCAGCAGCCACTGCCAGGCGATGGCAATAATGCCGAACATTTCCAGGTAAAGGCTCGCATCCGCCAGAAAAACCTCAGGACCGCAATCGGCGGCCACGCCGGCAAGATGCCCGGTGGTCGACTCGAGGACCTGCAAAGCATCTTCGAGACATTGCGCGTCTTTTTTCAGGGTATCCATGGATTCCGCCCGGCGAATCGCCTTTCGGACGGCCTCCAGGTACAGAACCAGGGCACGCCCATTTTGCAAAACCACCTTGCGGCCCAAGAGATCCATGGCCTGAATTCCTGTAGTTCCCTCGTGGATCGGGTGTATGCGGATATCGCGGTAGAACTGCTCCACCGGGAAGTCCTCACAGTAGCCATATCCGCCGAAGCATTGTATGGCGGCACTGGTGGACAATATCCCCATCTCGGAAGGGTAGCTTTTGGCCACTGGTGTTAACAGATCCAACAAAAGCGCGTAGGTTTCCTTTTCCACACCCGTCGTCACCCGAACCATGTCGGAAAAAAAGCTGCACTGCAGCAAAAGTGCCAGACTGCCTTCCACAACCGAACGTTGAAACAACAGCATCCGTTTCACATCCGCGTGCTGAATAATAGGAACCTGGGGCCGCAGGGGATCCTTTTCCAGAATTTTTCTGCCCTGTTCTCTCGAACGTGTGTACTCGAGGGCGGCATAATAGGCTGCCGTCGCAATGGCGGCGGCACCGATGCCGACACCGATCCGGGCTTCGTTCATCATCTGAAACATATAATAGAGCCCCTTGTTGGGCTCCCCCACGAGGTACCCGTGGCAATCCCCTTTTTCCCCGATGGCAAGCTCGGTAATGGGGGCTCCGCGATAACCCATCTTGTGAAAAATCTGGGAAACAACAACATCGTTGTCACACAATTCCCCGCTTTTCCGTGGTTTTCGACGGGGAACCACAAAAAGAGATATCCCTTTTACACCCGCCGGAGCGCCTTCAATTCTGGCAAGCATGAGGTGAACGACATTGTCAGCCCCATTGTGTTCCCCGGCTGAGATAAAAACTTTCCGTCCGCGGATACGGTAGGTTCCGTCGTCCTGCGGAACAGCCGTTGTACTGATGTCCGTCAATGAACTGCCGGCCTGGGGTTCGGTGAGCGCCATGGTTCCCTGCCATTCGCCTGTCAGCATCCGGGGGACGTAGGTCTCGATAAGCTCAGGCGAACCGAAGGAGATGATCAGGTGGGCTGCCCCGGCTGTCAGTTCTGCAAAAACACTGGCGGAATAATTGGCGGCGGCAAAAATCAGACGGCAGCTGTTGGTCAGCATGTCCGGAAGCTGTTCACCGTCGTATTCGGCGGGCAAACTGGAACCAATCCAGCCGCCTTCGCCGTACGCCTTCATCAGTTTCCGGACGATCGGGTGCACCAGGACACGTCCGTTTTCAAACGTCGGCGGGACCCTGTCCATCTCTTCCAATACCGGCAGCAGTTTTTCCCGGGCGAGACTGGCGGCAGCGTCAATCACCATATCGAACACCTTACGGTTGTGGCTGCTGTAGTATGGATATCGGGGGAGGGCCTCCAGATGAAAAACGTCATACAAAAGAAAATCGAGGTTACGCCTGCTGAAAAACTGCCTTGCCATCGGAATGCTCCTTCAGGGTTCAATCATAGGTGCCGAAAAAAAATACCCTCTCCCGGGCGGAACCTGCCGGTCCTGAAATAAACCGCATGTTGAAGGGAGAAGGCAGTCACGGCATCCCAAATCCATTAATAGTAGCACAATGTATCGGTAAATTGCAATTTGACGGTCCATTTCCATGGATTGCCGCAAAGATTATGTGACAACTCGTACCCGAATGCTTAGTCTTACAAACAAGTCAGGGGATGATATTGTCAACCGGGCGTCTGAATAGGCCGGTTCTTGCATGCCTGACATGGTCGGTCCACCCCGGCCGTTGCGTTTGCCGGGAGCATCCGGTAATTGCCTGGATTCCGGTCTTTTCCATAGTAACAGATTGATTGGAGGTCTGCATGACCATATCGAAAAAAAATGCGGTTGTGGAAAAAAGAGAGATTGAACGCTTTGATTGTAAAATTGTTTCCGGTTGTGCCGCTCTGGACAAAAACTATGAAACGGTTATTTCCAATATAAGCTCCCGCGGAGGCTATGTCGGAAACAGCAACGATCTTGATGTCGGGCAGGAGATTGTCATTACCATGTTTATCCCCGAAAAGGAAAGCTCGACCAAGGTAATCGGGGAAGTTGTCTGGGTTGAACCCCACGGCATGGGCGTTCGGTTTCGCGTCGGTTTTGACACCTCTATCCTGAACCTTCCTGGATTTGAGAAATGACACCCTTGGAACTGCATAAAGCCGTTATCAACAATCTGATCAAATCGGTCCGTGATCTCTCTTTTGGGCCGCCGGTGAGCCACGTCTACAACCCCCTGGAATACG
>CAZKYZ010000465.1:0-3159 GCA_964557055.1 uncultured Desulfobacterales bacterium | reverse complement strand
AGTGCACAAGGAATGGTATAAGTGGTTGTAGACAAAAACGTTCGAAAAGCGGAACGCTTTTGTACAACCGCTTTACAACACATACGGCTTCTCCCTCGGCACCGCGGCTCTGAAGCTCTCCGACTTTTGCAACGTTAGGGTGAAGACTATTCGACAAAGTTGGGGATAACCTTTTTGCGCCTGGCCGCTCGTGCGTACGTTTCATTGGGATACCCGAGGGCGATGACAGCGTGCACGGAATTTTCAGCGGGCATTCCGAGAAGGCTTTTGATTGCCGGATCACGGTGAGCCGCTTCGACGGCATATCCGATCAGGCAGGACCCCAGGCCCATGGCATGGGTCGCCAGCAGGATGTTTTGCGATGCCAGCAGGGCGTCTTCCACAGGACAGCTCCCCCCCGGCGCGGACCCCACCACGATAACGGCGGTTGCCCTCCAGAACAGGCAATCTTTCCCGTCGGTTTCCCATTGGGCCAATTTGGCTTTGACGGTAGCATAGTAGTTCCGGTAATACGTGTCCAGCTCCTTTTTTCCCACCAGTTTCAAACCGATTCGCAGCATCCGGTTCTCCGCCATCCGGTTCATGTGGTGAAAAAAATCGGCAATCGCTTTTCCCAGTCTTTGTACGGAGGCGGCCGTAGGGAGGATTGTGAAAGTCCATTTCTGGCTGTTGGAACCCGAAGGGGCGCTGATACCGATCTTGACCAGATCATCCAGCAGGTTCCGGTCGACAGGCCGGTCGGTATAATTCCGGCAGGATCGCCGTGAACGCATCAACCGGACCAACCCGACCGTGTCATACTCCCCGTGGGGAATCCAGGTGTCGTCGACGGCGATGGTGGCCAAAACAGAGGTGTCGTCGGAGAGGTTTTCAACGGTCAGGGCCTCTGTGGGGCAGACCGCTTCGCAATGGCCACAGACGATGGTTTCCGTTCCGCTGACAACGGCTTTACCGCTTTCGTCATCTATGGAAAGGGTTTCTTTGGGGCAAACCGTCACACAAAGACCGCACCCGGTGCATCGTTCAGGATCGATAGTGATGGAAATGGTCATAGTTGTTTCCTTATGATTTTTTACGCTGGTGCAGCATTTCCATGAAAGCATCCACCCGTGTCCGGAACTGCTCGGTGGAAAAGTTGCCGGCGTCCATATGGTCGGCATCGATGATCACAGACGGAATGCCCAGATCTTTTTCCAGAGCTCGGCGGATATCCATTTGGCCCAGGCTGATGGGCACACATGATTTGTTACGGTGAAAAACGACCCCGTCGATGTGGTATTCCCGGCAGGCCTTCAAAACCATTTGTTTGCGGGTATCGACGGACACGCAGGATACCAGCGGATAGGACTTCAGGCTTTTCAGGGCCAGAGACCGGAGCGGCTGATCGGGATCGAGCCGCAGCGACCAGGCTGCAGAATAGGTTTCTGCCACCACAACCCCGCCGGTTTTTTCGAAATAGTTGAACAGGCCCATATTGTACCACAGGGGGATGTTGTCCCAGAAGAGGCGGATTTTTTCATTTTCAATCACCCCGATGCCGTTTTGCGCTCGTTCCCGCAGTTCGTCCCGGACGCGGGTTAGAAAATCGACAGCAACCTGCGTCCCCTGCCGGGTCACCATGACGAACATGATGCCGATTTCAGCGGCGGAAAACGGGGCTGGAATGCATTTCCGGTAGGTCATGATTTCGTCCCAGAGGCGGCAGGCCTGGTCTGAGAGGGACACCACCTCACGGAGACGATCCGGTTCGAGTTTTCTGCCGGTGGTTTCGGTGAGAAAGTCAATGAGACGCTGCATCTCATGGACGGCATAGTCGACATGGTGGGGACGGATTTCCGCGAGCGCCACCTGTGGAAGATCGGCTCGAAACACCGCGGCTTCGGGAAACCGCCTTTCCAGGGCATGAAAAATTTTCATTACCGGAACACAGCCGCCGCCGGGGGAGAGCAGCAGGTCCGGTTCGGGAAGACCGCCCAGAGGCGTATCCGGTTCATTCATGAGGCCGTAAACATAACCGATAATGTTTCTCAGGTAGCCACAGAGGTCTCGGGAATAGCCCAGGTTGGCGCTGACCTCAAAATTTTGCGGGGTAAGCCCGAAAGCAGCGCAGACCGGAGACCAGTTTTCCGGGAATACCGGCTGCAGTCCCATGGCGTAGAAAATTTCAATGGCCCCGTTCATGGGCGGCATCCAGCCCACCGGTCGGCCTTCCTGTTTTGCCGCCAGGCATTCCAGGTAGTACTCCCCGACGACCCGGGTCAGATCCTTTGCGGCTTTCAGGCGCTTGGTCGATTTGGCCGATTTTTCCATCTATGCTCCCAGCAATTCGAGAAAACCCTGCAGGCGGGTCTGCAGCCCGGCGGTCATTTTCCAGGTTTCATCCATTTCCAGCCGGATGCTGGGGATGCCGCTCGCCTGCATCTGTTCGGACAGCATGGGTTCATCGGCAAGATGCGGGGTGCAGAATTTTTGCAGCAGGAACAGCACGCCTCTGGCTCCAGAACGTTCCAGCAGGTCTTTCAAGTGGTGACAGCGCTCGGTTGCCCGGCTTCTGGACGGGCAGGGAAAGCGGTTGAGATAGCGGTCCATTAGCCGGTCGAGGGGATCGTTTCCCCGGCCGCCGGCCGGTTGAAAGTGGCGGTATCCGGAGCAGAGGTCGTCGGCTACAATGCGGGCTCCCATGTTTTCTATGGCTTCCAGACAGGCTGCGGATTCGATCAAACTGCCGGAAACAAGGATCGGGATGCCGCCTCCGGCTGGAAGTGGAAGCTCCGTCAGGCTGCTGTGCAGACCCCGGAGCATATCAAGATAAATAGCCGGTTCGCATACGAATCCTGCCTGAACGACCGTATGCAGGTCGGCGGCAGACAGGGGTAGCCGGCTGGCATGACGGAGGTCGAACAGTTCCAGCATGGATCGGCGGATGTCTTCGTAGAGATCCAGGCAGGCTTCCAGTTTTTCGGGAGAGAATCTGCCCCCGGCCGCTTCTGCTTTGCGGACAAACGACAAGAGCTCAGCCCGGAAATATACCCGGGCTTCAAGGGTGTCGTTGTAGGGCAGCGGCAACTGGTGATAGAGGTTTCCGCCGATGTTTTCTTTCCAGATGTCGACCATGCCGCAGGCCACATCGCAGGTGTAGCCCTGAACGAGACCGGACAG
>CAZKYZ010000464.1:0-3163 GCA_964557055.1 uncultured Desulfobacterales bacterium | reverse complement strand
TTTGACCCGGTTTACTTGACGGTCATGTTGTTGACCACCTGCTTTACGCCGTGAACGTCGCTCACGAGTTTGGTGGCCAGGTCCTTTTCAGCAGCGTTTTTGGCATTGCCTCCCAAATTGACCACGCCTTCTTTCGTTTCGACCGTGGTTTTGAGGGCGCTGGTCGAGCGATGATACAGCAGCGTCGTCTTGACCAGGGCGGTGATGGACGCGTCATCGATCGATTCGCCAATGTCATCTATTTTTTGGCCCAGCGTCTTTCCGCCTGACGCCATGGTGGCAGTTGAAACGGTCATCTCGTTTTTAACCGCTTTGACGCCCTCCACATCCTTGGCGAATTCTGTCGTCAGATCTTTTTGGGCCTCGCTAGTGGCTTCGCCGCGCAGGGTGACGAACCCCTTTTCCGCCAGAACCTCAGTTTCTATGGCGCTCACGTTCCGATGAAATAAAAGGGTGGATTTCACTTTGGCAATCATCCAAGCATCCGAGTACATGGCATAGCCCTCACCTTTTAATTTCAACTTGTTGTCCACGCTTTGAACGCCTGGAAGACTCGCCACCGTCTCCCCGGCCAATATTTTGTTGGATTCTTCGGCAACTGTCCCGGTCAGGGTAACAATACCATCCTTGGATTGGACGTTAACGTCATCGTCCTTGAGGTAGGTCTTGAACACATAGGACGCCCTGGCGGATGATTCGATGCGGTCATCCGTATCGGATGCGAACAGACAGGGCACGTTGATGAAAACCACAGCGGCCAGCGTTGCCGCCATTGCCAAGCCAACGATTGTTTTTTTCATGGTATTCTCTTTTCTTTGTTTTTGGTTGTTTTTACTTCCCGGAAACCATTTTCTACGCGATTATTTTATTTCGACAAGCGCCAGATCAGGATTCTTTCAGTATCCCGACTGCCACGCTTCACCCCGGTTGCATATTTTCCGGCAAAACAAATTCTTTTTGGGCTGCCGGGGTCAGTGCGGGGCCCTCGGGGAACTTAATTCCGCCATTTGCTGCTTGATATGATTACAATCTTTGTGCCAGACAACCAAACCACCGGGTGGTATTCGCTATCTTACCGATTTGTTGAATAATTTATGTTGGTTCGCACATTTCGGGGAGGCAGTGCGGGGGCCTATGAAAGGGTCATATTTGACCAATGGCCACATATAACCCTTTCTTGAAGGCCGGAATGCGTGTTGGAGGATGTAGGAGGTTTGAAATTTGGATGGAAATTTATTGATCGTAAGGCCGCATACCAAATGACTAAGAAATAATGGCATGCATGACGAGAAATGGCGTTCCGACGATCGCCCCTACAAGCCCGGTACCGTGGCTGATGCTGTTGGCTCATGGTACATGGCAGAGAGTAGAAAAAATATCTGGTTTATGGTTCATAGCTCTTGGTTCATAGTAAAAGAAAGGATCAACAACCATCAGCCAGAAGCCAACAGCCATGAGCTATCAGCTGAACTCAGAGTAGAGAGCGAGGGAAGTAAGGAGAGAAAAACATTTCGAATTTAGAAAACAAGGGAAAGGGCAAAGAGTGAAATTAACTTGTCAAAATCTCGTTTGACAGAATGGTATCGCATCTCCTCCAACTTTCTCGATAGGGTCTACAACACCGCGTGTCATGGGCGGCATGCTTTCTCGCCGACCTTAGCACACGCATGTTGAGCTTGCTATTTATCTTGACAAACAGCCATAGCAAACGTACAGTATTTTGTACATGTACAGGAGGTGTATCATGAAAGCCATTACATATACTGCTGCACGGCAAAATCTTGCAAAAACAATGGAAAACGTGTGCAAGGACCATGCACCGATTATCATTACACGTAAAACAACCAATTCCGTTGTAATAATGTCCCTTGAGGACTATGAGGCCCTTGAGGAAACGGCCTATCTGTTGCGTTCTCCAAAAAACACACGGCGCCTAATTGAATCTGTTGCCCAGCTTGAATCGGGGCAAGGATCAGAAAGGGAGCTTTTCGATTGAAGCTCATGTTCTCTGATCATGCCTGGGAGGACTACCTGCATTGGCAAAAAACAGACAAAAAGCTTCTCCGCCGAATCAACACGTTAATCAAAGAAATCAAACGCAATCCATTTGAAGGAATTGGAAAACCTGAACCGTTAAAACATGCCCTTTCGGGTTATTGGTCGCGTCGCATCAATGATGAGCACCGAATCGTATACAAGGCTTCAGCCAATACCATTCACATAGCCCAACTTCGTTACCACTATTGATTTCATTTCGAAACACAACAATATCAGCAGGGTTACCCTGGGCTTTGCATTCAATAAAAAGTCATCTGAAATCGAACGTCGCAATTCGAAATCAAATACAGACCTGCCAAACAAAAAATGCCTGAAGCCTACAGTCTAAAAGGCTACAACCTATTTTTGATACCACTCGCCGTTTTCATTCTGCAGCCATTCGCCTGTAATGGCATTTTCGGCGATTGCCTTGGCCCGCAGCTGACCCACGGCTTCCGCGGAAATTCCTTCCCGGTCCGCAATGGCTTTATAGATAAGATCGCGGTCGGCATTTTCCGCATTTATGATATCTTCCTTCTGTTTTTGGGCCCCGACGAATTCCAGATAGCCTCGGTTGTTTTCACCGATAATGCCGGCCGTTTTCATGGCGACGATTTCGGGCTGTCTGGCACTCATGCGTTCCTTGATCCCCTGGGCAAAGCTTATGGATCCGGAAATCAGAAAGAGTATCATTACCATAGGCACGAACACCCTGTAATCCTTAGCCTTCATGGTGGCTGCTCCTTGTCTTTTATTTTTGGTTCTTAGTTTGTCTTTGCGGGCTGCTCTGTTTTCAGGTCTTTGGCCTGCTTGTCCAGGTCACCGAAGAAATCATCCAAAGCCTTCTGAACCCTGATATTGACATCTATGGTGATGTGGATCGGCTCCACTCTGACCGGTGCCAGCTCGACTTTGTGCTGGGTGTAGCAGGCACTCAGGCTGGTGACCAAAAACAGCACCAGGCAAGCCTTTTTTATCTGTTGCATGGGATCGCTCCTTTCCGTTCGGCGGAAAACGACAGCTGATGTTATATGTTGTTTACGCGAAACCGGGTGCCGAAATCGTCGCTGCCCTATCCGGTGGTGCACCACAGCTACTGTATCATATTGGTAATATCCTTATACTG
>CAZKYZ010000463.1:0-3165 GCA_964557055.1 uncultured Desulfobacterales bacterium | reverse complement strand
GACAAGATCCTTGAACTCACTGGTGCTAAAGTCCTGATCAGATTGCGAATGTTCTTGTTTTTATCAAATTTACAGCCACTTTCGCTCTCTTCGCCATGTTTTTTATGCAACTATAGGGTCAACCGAATGATGACGATATCGCCTATAACCATCTATGGCAACATATAAAATGGAAATTACGTCATACAAGCAGGCCTACCCTTTCCGAATTGGAACCACCTCCTATATCTATCCGGACGGATTTGTTCCCAACGCCCGAAAGCTGGCACCGTTTCTGGACGAAATCGAACTGCTGCTGTTTGAAAGCGCCTCCGTGGAAAGCCTCCCCACCCCGAGGGAAGTCAAGGAACTGGCAAAAATTGCAGCCGCCAACGAACTGCGATATAATATTCACCTGCCCACCGATCTGTATCTCGGATCGGAAAATCGGGCAACACGGCTTCATTCCGTGGACACCCTGAAAAAAGTTCTTGATCTGACAGCCCCGCTGTGCCCTACCTCCAGCACACTTCACCTCATACTGGATCCATCCGCAGGAAAAAACCGGGGAGCCCTTCGGAAATGGCAGCGCAGGGTGTCCGACAGTCTGACGCGATTGCTGCAAAACGGTTTGGACGCCGGCAGACTCTCCATCGAAACTCTCGATTACCCTTTCGCCCGGGTAGAAGATATCGTAGCAACCCACGGACTATCCGTGTGCCTCGATTTGGGTCATTTGATCCGTTATGGCTATGATATTCAGGAGGCTTTTCATAAACATGCTGAAAAAACCGAGGTTATCCATCTGCATGGCGTCCGTAATGGGCAGGATCATCTTTCCCTTGACGAATTAAGCGGTCCTTGCCTTGAACCGATTGTTCGTTTTCTCAGAACGTACCGCAACACCCTGTCGATCGAAGTGTTCTCTCTGAAAAACCTGGTCCGCTCCCTCCAATTCCTGAACAGGTTATGGAAGGAATCCGAAATTTGATTGTTGCCGCAAATCGACACGAAAGAATTCCCAACCATGTTACTCCTTTGTAACCGCTCCCAACAACCGGTGGATTTCTTTGGGCGTCAGGTATCGCCATTGTCCGGCTGAAAGGTCCCCCAGTTCGAGGTTGGCCATGCGAACCCGTTTCAATGTGACAACCTTCGCTCCTATTTTTTCCACCATTCGCCGAATCTGGCGGTTGCGTCCTTCTTTGAGAACAATTCTGAAACGGCTGCCGGAAAGGCGCCTGACCCCGGCGGAACGTGTTTTGCGCCCCAGAACAGCCACACCATCAGCCAGCTGTTTTAAATCGCCATCCGACAGGGGTCTGCTGGTACTGACAATATATTCTTTTTCATGATCGAAAGATGGGTGCGAAAGCCGGTTGTGAAGTTCGCCGTCATTGGTCATCAACAGGAGACCGCTGGAATTTTTGTCCAGCCTTCCCACCGGATACACCCGTTCGGGAATGTCAACCAGGTCGGTGACGATCCGTGATCCCTTGTGACTGCAGGAGGTAATGACCCCTTCGGGTTTATGCAGGGCAATGTAGATGTGTTTTTCGTCATCCGGCACAACCGGTTTTCCGGAAACCGCGACAGCATCCCTGACTGGATCGATTTTGGTCCCCAGCGTGGTAACGACCCTGCCGTTTACGGTTACTTTCCCCTCTGAAATATACTGTTCTCCCTTTCGCCGGGAACAGATTCCGGACGCAGAAAGAAATTTCTGCAAACGGATCCGGTTTGCTGCCGGAAGGTCATTCGCTGGGGACGCGTCAGGTCCGGTAGTCGGCATTTATTTTCACATAGTCGATGCTCAGATCACAGGTCAGTACTGAGGCCTCCCCGGTACCGACGCCCATATCCACCGTAATGGTATAAGCTGCGGTTTTCAGTACCTCGGTTGCCTTTTTTTCAACAGCCTTCCCGCAACCGCTACCGTTTTCAAACATGACGACATCGTTAAACAGGATGCGGGTCCTGTTCAGCTCCATTTGAGCTCCGGATCGGCCGGCAGCCGCCAGAATTCTACCCCAGTTGGCGTCCTCCCCGAAAAGGGCTGTTTTTACAAGCATGGAGTGGGCGATTGTATCCGCCACCCTGCGGGCCTGCTTCCGGTTCTCCGCCCCTGTTACGCAGACTTCCACCAGTTTGGTCACCCCCTCGCCGTCACTTACCAGCATCCTCGCCAGCGCCAGTAAGGTCTCATCTAATAATTGCTGGAATCGTTCTTCATCGTCGGGACTTTCCACCGCAGCGCCGGAGAGACCGTTGGCCAATAGTAAAACAGTATCGTTGGTGCTGGTATCCCCATCGATGGTGATCCGGTTGAAGGATGCCGCCACCGAATGCGACAGGAACCGCTGTAACTTCCCGGAAGGAATCGCGGCATCCGTACAGACAAAGCAGAGCATGGTAGCCATATCCGGACGGATCATGCCGGCACCCTTGGCAACGCCGGTAAGGGTAAAGGACCGTTCTTCGATCTTTCCGCTCCGGGTAACGATCTTGGGAACGGTGTCCGTGGTCATGATGGCCTCAGCCAGATCGGCAATCCCTTCCGGGCGGAGGGATGCGACTAAGCCGGGAATGGCCCCCCGGAGGGCTTCCATCTTCAGGGGTTCTCCGATAACCCCCGTGGAAGCCACCTGAACCAGCTCCTCCTCAATTCCCATATCTGCTGAGACAAGGCGGGCCATCTCCGCCGCATCCTGCATGCCCTGTTCACCGGTACAGCAATTGGCATTGCCGCTGTTAACGATGACGGCCCTGCATTTCCCCGAACGGATTCTTTGCATATCGAGAACCACCGGAGCGGCTTTGACAACGTTTGTGGTGAACATCCCGGCTGCCTGGGCAGCGACTTCGGATGCCAGCAGGCCCAGATCTTTCCTGCCGTTTTTCTTGATGCCGGCAACAACTCCTGCCGCGGAAAAGCCTTTCGGCATGACAATGCTCATTGGTCAGCCCTTCGCGTTGAATATTGAGTTAACCTTATCGTTGCATAAAAACATGGCGAATAGAATTAAAATAGCTGCAAATATAGTAAAAAACAGAATATCGCGAGCTGAAAATGATTTTACCACCGGTGCGTATAAGGATCTTGTCTGTTTTACGCCATGTTTTTTACCCTCCGGGAAAGCCGGAGAACTCCAGATCCTTTGTTGCCAAGGGATCGCAGTACAACAG
>CAZKYZ010000462.1:0-3175 GCA_964557055.1 uncultured Desulfobacterales bacterium | reverse complement strand
TTTGCGCTACGGGTTTGCAGCATCCACAGTTTACCTTTTTCAACGGTAAATTCCACATCCTGCATCTCGCGATAATGCTTTTCCAGTCGTTTCACAATTTGTTCAAATTGGGCATAGATATCCGGCTTTTCATTTTTAAGCAGTGACAGGTCATCGGTTTGACGGATGCCGGCCACGACATCTTCACCCTGGGCGTTTTTCAGGTAGTCACCTTCTATCCGGTTTTCTCCCGTAGTACCGTTGCGCGTCAAAGCGACACCGGTCAAGCTGTTTTCACCGGCATTACCAAAGACCATGGTGACAATGTTGACGGCGGTGCCCAGGTTGTGGGGAATAGCGGATGCGTTGCGGTAATCGACGGCTCGTTTACCGTTCCAGCTCTTGAAAACAGCGTCGATTGCCATTTTGAGTTGTTCGTGAGGATCACACGGGAAATGGGTGGTTGTGTTACGTCTAAATATTCGTTTGAACGCCAGGGTTAATTCTTTTAAATCTTCAGTCGCCAATTCGGCGTCGGTTTGAACGCCTGCTTTGGAGCGGCAGTCATCCATTTCTTCTTCAAAAACTTCATCCGGGATTCTTGTCACCACACTGCCGAACATTTGAATAAGTCGGCGGAATGAATCATATACAAAACGCTCATTTCCGGTCAGATCAATCAGCCCCTGGGCGGTTTCATCATTGAGACCGATGTTTAGAATGGTATCCATCATCCCGGGCATGGAAAACTTAGCTCCGGATCGGCATGAAACCAGCAGTGGGTTTTCCCGGTCCCCGAACTTTTTCCCGCTTTCTTTTTCCAGGCTCGCGATTGCCTGCAATACTTGATTCCACATTCCTTCAGGGAAGGTTTCCCCTGACGCCAGATAGGCATTGCACGCTTCCGTGGTTATCGTGAATCCGGGTGGTACCGGTATCTCAATGCGTGTCATTTCCGCTAAATTTGCACCCTTGCCGCCGAGAAGACCACACACGTTTTCCCATTTACCACCGACATGTTTTTCAGCCTGATCCACTTCATTAAACAGATAAACCCATTTGTTCAGCATGTTACGGCTCCTTCGCACAATAATTGCGCATAGCTGTGATGGATGTGCTCTTCTTTATCATCGACAAGTATTTTCTTTTTTGTCGCCACAGGACCTGATCAGTAAAATCGGAATATCGGCCGCTTGCAGCACCCCTGCGGCTACACTCCCATAAGATACCCAGGCAAGGCCGCTCAAACCGTGGGTGGCCAATGCGATCAGGTCGGCGTTTGTTTTCGCAGCTTCATTCAATATTGCTTTAACAACCGATCCGTATGCCAACCGTTTGACGGCATGAATGCCATTTTTGCGAAACCGGGCTATAAGGGTTTCCAGGTAGGCGTTCGAGAGTTTAATTCGATTTTCATATTCCTCTTTGTATTTCGCAATATCAATCGTCTCGTCGCGTCCCAGCAGAAGGGGTTCTTCCTCAACTTTCAGAAAAACCGCCCTGGCATCGCTGACCTTGTCCAGCTTTTCAACATGAGGCAATATCGCTTCAGCGCGCTTCGATCCGTCCACCGGAACAAGTATTGTTTGATACATCACAGCCTCCTTTCAAAAAAATCTCTTTAGCCAGTGTCTTCTATACGTTTCGTAAAGCAATAAATATGCCCAGGCGAGATTTGGCGGATACATTGAAATAGCAAGATCGGAGATCACTAGGCCGGGCACCTTCTGCGCTGCCTGCCACGCATTCCCGTCAACCCTTCCTCGCCAAACAACCGCAACTGTGCCCGCAGTCGTTGCTCAGTTACCCGAGAAAATGTCAGTTCTTTTTACATCCTGTAAAAATTAAGGATAAACGCAATCTTGTCTGCGGAGGTGAGATTCAATTGGTTTTTGAGATAAACATATAGTGCTCTACGGAAGGGAAGGTTGTTTCAGGGGGATATCCCACTTTTTCATATATTTCCAAATGGCGGTTCTGCTGAGTCCCACACATCGGGCGACTTCAGCCTTGTTCCAGTCACAGTCCATCAGCAGTTGCCGTAAAAGGGCTTTGGTCAGTCGTTGAGAACCGTGACCGTAAGGGGTTTTTGGCTCTACAACCGAACGTGCAGCGGCGGATACAGTACCGGTTTGACGAATTTCAATGGGCAGATCCCGAGGTTCGATCAAACCCTTACGGCAAAGGACAAAACTGTGTTCAATGGCGTTTTCCAGTTCGCGGACGTTGCCGGGCCAGGTCACGATTGGTGGCGGTAATAAATCGGGTGTTGAGAGAACGCTTTCTGGATTCACCAACACGTTCGACCTCCCGTTCCTGAAACACGCGCAGCAGCTTCACCTGCTTCATGAATTGGAGGTCCCACAATTGATGCATGTTTATCAATTTTTCTCCGATAGTGTGCCTCTTTCCCGGGTTCTATATGGTAGCGTTACCGTAACGTTACTTTTCCCTTTTAGAAGGTATCGTAACGCAGACAATTTCTGTCAAGTTTTAAAAATAAATGGATATCAACAGGTTGTCCCGGATCGAATTTTGGCACGTATCTTGATTGAATAAAAGACAGGGTTGACGTTCATACCCGTACCTCCTAAAACCGGCTCCCGGGAATTGGCCCCGGGGGCCCTGGGGAAGACGCTGTCGATAACGCTCCCGCTTAATTGAAACTGCTTCAGGAGAAAACCCATGGTTGCAAAGGAAGTTACATCGGACATCGAATCCAAAAACCTTACCGGAAGAGGTGTTGCCCTGGTAGATTTTTATGCCCCCTGGTGCGGCCCCTGTAAAGCCATGGCACCGGCCTTCAACGAGCTGGCGGAAACCTACCAGGGTAAAATGGTTTTTGTTAAATGCAACGTGGATGACCACCCGGCTGTGGATAAGCGATATGGCATCAAGTCCATCCCCACCCTGATGATCTTTCAGGGGGGCGAAGCTGTCAATTTCATCACCGGAGTTGTGTCTCAAGGTCTCCTCGAGGAGGCGATTCAAAAGGCCCTTGCAGGTGAAGCCATGCCGGCGCCGTTCGTTGTTCACTAGAAGCTATCCATAAAATGGCAGCTTGGGGTGAGGATTTCAGAAACGCGAAGACACAGAACCGAACCCCAAGATGCCATATCCTCCCGACCTTCAACATCCCAGCTAAAAACCGTTACATAACGTTACTATCCGTTATCGATGAGCAAATGTAACGTTG
>CAZKYZ010000461.1:0-3179 GCA_964557055.1 uncultured Desulfobacterales bacterium | reverse complement strand
ATAATATTATAAAAATACTAAATTATATTTTTAAACAATGAATAATCATGTATTCATTCTTGGATTATGTATTCTCAATTTGATATCAGTGTATTTGGAAAGTAAATCTTGTACCTATTGTAGTGATGCTGGTTTATTTAAAATATCAAATGGCGCATTAAATACGAATAAAACGGTCATTTTTCTCCTCTGTTCTCCTGTAATTCTTGACACATTCTTGTTTTTTTGATTAAATTCATTTTTTTAAACACAACAAGTTGAATTTGTGACCGATTTGCTACGCTGCGTCATAAAATTGGAAAGAAATGCATTCATCCGATCAACAATCCAACGCTATTCTTCACTGGGCCATCGGTTCGGCCGATTTCTCCACAGACGAATCCGTCATGAAGATCATGATTCGTTCCGTATCAAAACCGCTGATCGCTTTCTATCACAACGGCAGGCTGGGCATGACCCATTCGGGCGGTCTGGTTTCCGATGATTCTGATCACACATTGCCGGTATCCGCTTACCTGCCTTCCCTGTTGCCGGAAAACCTGGGAAACGCAAAATTTCGAGCGATGCTGTCCCTCCGTTACGCTTACATTGTAGGCGCCATGGCCAACGGTATTACATCAACGGAAATGATCACCCAAATAGCAGAACACGGAATGATCGGCTTTTTCGGCGCCGGTGGGCTGGATCTGCAACGTATCGAATCGGCTGTTCATGAACTTCAGCAAACTCCTGGAGATCGTCCTTTCGGTTTCAACCTGATCCACAGTCCGAATGACCCGGACCATGAAAATGCCGTTGCCAATCTTTATGTTGATCAGGGCGTCAATACCATCAGCGCCTCAGCCTATCTGCGCCTTACCCTGCCCCTGGTTTATTATCGAATCAAAGGCCTGCAATTGAACGCCGATCAAACAATCAGCTGTACCAATCGTGTTATCGCAAAAGTGTCCAGGGTTGAGGTCGCCCGTCATTTCTTATCCCCTCCCCCACCGAAACTTGTGGCAGCGCTGATTGACAAAGGATTGATCGACAAAAAACAGGCTCGTCTGGCCGAAAACTTCCCCATGGCGGACGCTATTACTGCCGAAGCGGATTCGGGCGGGCATACGGATAACCGCCCGGCACTGGCCCTGTTCCCTACCATTGTATCGCAGCGAAATCGTTTTCAGGAACGCTATCATTATCAGGCTCCGATTTTCGTCGGTCTTGCCGGCGGAATCGCCACACCGGAATCTACAGCAGCAGCTTTTGCCATGGGTGCGGATTATGTTCTCACCGGATCCATTAACCAGGCCTGTCTGGAAGCCGGCACCTCCCAAACGGTTCGTTCCATGCTGGCGGAAGCCGGGCAGGCGGATGTTACCATGGCGCCTTCAGCCGATATGTTTGAAATGGGGGTTCGTGTCCAGGTGTTGAAGCGGGGAACCATGTTTCCCATGCGAGCAGAAAAGCTATACGATATCTATCAAAAACATCCGTCGCTTGCAGCCATCCCACTGGAAACGAAGAGCATACTGGAAAGAGACTATTTTCATCGTTCCCTGGAGGAAGAGTGGATAGCGACCCAAAATTTTTTCCAAATTCGTGACCCCAGACAGATTATCCGTGCGGATACGGATGAAAAGCATCGCATGGCCCTGGTATTCCGCTCTTATCTCGGTCAGGCTTCCAATTGGGCCAACACCGGCGATCCGGCCCGTAAAATCGACTATCAGATCTGGTGCGGCCCCTCCATGGGAGCATTCAATGAATGGGTGCGCGGTTCTTTCCTGGAAGGTCCGAATAATCGGCACGTTGCAACAATCGCCATGAATCTTTTGTTCGGTGCTTGTGTGCTGTTCCGCATTCAGGCTCTGAAACAGCAGGGGATCGAGCTTTCGCATGATCTGACGACAGTATCACCCCTTACCATTCCAGAAATCAACCAATATATGGATTGATATGACCATGAATACTTCCCGTAACAGCAATCCCCTTTTACCGGTTGCCATCATCGGCATCGGGCCCATATTTCCGAAGGGCTACGGTGAAAAACAGTTCTCCGGCCTCATTGTACGCGGATTGGATGCGATCCAAAAAATCCCGGAATCACACTGGTCACCCGGCGACTATTTTGATTCCGATCCCCAGCGGCCTGATCATGTCTATGCCAAACGGGGTGGTTTTATCTCGCCGGTCTCTTTCGATCCCTCTGAATTCGGTATTCCCCCCAATACCATCCAGGCCACGGATACCTCCCAGCTATTGGGTTTACAGGCTGCGGAAATGGCTTTGAAAAATGCCGGTTACGGGTCAGCAGGCAAGGCATTCGACCGTGATCGCACCAGCGTCATCTTGGGGGTAACGGGCACGCAGGAACTGGTGATACCGCTGAGCAGCCGGCTGGGCCATCCCCATTGGAGAAAAGCGATGCAGAAAGCAGGCCTGCCGGACGCAACCATTGACGAAGTTACGCAGTCCATCTCGGATTCTTACCTGCCCTGGCAGGAGAATTCATTCCCGGGCCTTCTGGGGAATGTGGTCGCCGGCCGGATATGCAACCGGCTCGACCTTGGCGGAACCAATTGTGTTGTGGATGCCGCCTGCGCAAGCTCCATGAGTGCGCTGAACCTGGCGCTCCTGGAACTGTCTTCCGGACGGGCCGACATGGTTATTTCGGGGGGCGTCGATACGCTCAATGACATTTTCATGCACATGTGCTTTTCAAAAACAAAGATTTTATCGCCGACCGGAGATATCCGCCCTTTTTCCAAAAATGCGGACGGCACCTTATTGGGTGAGGGTATCGGCATCGTGGTGCTGAAACGGCTTGTTGATGCAGAAAAGGACGGCGACCGCATCTATGCCGTTATCAAATCTATCGGAACATCCAGCGATGGCAAATCCCAGAGCATCTATGCCCCCAATAAAGACGGCCAGGTAAAAGCGCTGACAAATGCGTATCGGGATGCGGATGTCGACCCTTCGACGGTGGAACTTGTGGAAGCTCACGGCACCGGCACCAGGGTTGGTGACCAGGTAGAATTTCAGGCCCTCCGGCAGGTACTTGATGCTTCACGCAATCCGGAGCAGCCCCCGTGCGCCGTAGGATCGATTAAATCTCAGATCGGCCACACCAAAGCCGCCGCCGGAGCGGCAGGTCTTATCAAGGCCGCTCTTGCTCTTTACCACAAAACACT
>CAZKYZ010000460.1:0-3184 GCA_964557055.1 uncultured Desulfobacterales bacterium | reverse complement strand
TCGAGATCGGCTCCATCCACTGCCGGGCCCAGGAGGTCCTTCCCGGCGGCCTTTTTGTGGCCATACAGGGCTTCGCGGCTGATGGCCACGACTACATCGACACAGCCATAAAAAAGGGCGCCGCCGCCGTGGTGACCCAGCGGGAAATGGGTCTATCCCTGCCGGAGATCGTCGTTGCCGACAGTCGTCGGGCGCTCTCCGCCATCGCCGCCTTTTTTTACGGACAGCCCGACAAGTCTTTGTTTATGATTGGAATCACCGGCACCAACGGCAAAACCACCACCGCTTATCTGATGGAGGCGATGCTCCTGGAAGCCGGGATCAAAACCGGCGTAATCAGCACGGTGAACTACCGCCACTCCGGAATCTGCGTGGACAATCCGGTAACCACTCCGGAATCGCTGGATCTTCATCGGATTCTGGCCGAAATGAAGACGGCTGGTATCACCCATGTGGTCATGGAAGTATCGTCCCATGCCATCGACCTTCATCGAGTGGATCACTGCCTGTTCGACGTTGCCGTCTTCACCAACCTGAGCCAGGACCACCTGGATTACCACGAAACCATGGAAGCCTACTGGCAATGCAAAAAGGACTGGATCGTCACCGCAGTTGCCGGCAGGCGCAACCCCAAAGATGCGTGCGTGATTATCAATTTCTACAGCAGCCGGGCGGACAACCTGGCCGAAGCACTGCGTCGGACAAGCCCTTCTGCGGAAACAATCCACATTCTCCCGCCGGAGCACACGGCCGCCGAAGGCAAAACCATCCGACCCGGCGACATCACAAGTGACCTGAACGGTTTCCGCGGGCATATCGTAACCTGGCAGGGGCCCTTCAGTGTGGCAACCCCTTTGACAGGACAGCATAATTTGGAAAATGTCATGTGCGCCGCGGCTGCCGCCATGTCGGCCGGGGCTTCGCTTTCGGCGGTGCAGGCCGGCCTCAACCGCATGGGCAAGGTACCCGGACGCCTGGAACCGGTAAAAGACCCCCAGGGCCGCCACATCTACGTTGATTATGCCCACACACCGGACGCCCTGGAAAACGTCCTCACAGCTCTTTCCCGAATTGCCTTCGGACGCATCGTCACCGTTTTCGGCTGCGGCGGCGACCGGGACCGGGGCAAACGGCCGATCATGGGAGAAATCGCCGGACGGCTTTCCGACCTGGTGATCATCACATCGGACAATCCCCGGACGGAAGATCCTTTGGAAATCATCCGTCAAATCGAAAACGGGGTTCGCATTTCCATAGATCTGCGGATCTCGGCGTCCGAGCTGCCGTCCCTGGCCGGCGGCAAAGGCTACCTGGTGGAACCTGATCGGCGGATGGCCATCAATCTGGGTGTTCAAGCAACGGCTCCCAACGACGTGCTGCTGGTAGCCGGCAAGGGACACGAAACTTATCAGATCATCGGCAAACAGACCCTTGCTTTCGACGACGTTCAGGAAGTAGGCAGGGCCCTGGCCGGTATTGACGACCCCGCCGAAACGGCAGAAAATGCCGGGTTTCCGAACAAGTCCCAGGGCCCAAACGCTCCCTATCCATGGACAGCGGCGGAACTGCTGCAGGCCTCCGGGGGCCGGATCCTGTGCGGCGATTACGGAACCCGGTTTCAGCGACTGGTGATCGATTCCAGGCAGGCATCCCACGGGGATCTGTTTATTGCCATCCGCGGTGAAAAACACGACGGGCACTCCTTTTGCGGCAGTGCCGCTGCGCACGGCGCGCAGGGAATACTGATCAACGCAGGCAGCGCCGCCGGCCTGTCCGTTTCCGAGTGGCAACAGCAGGGCCTCACCTGTATCGCGGTGGATGATACGACCGCCGCTCTCGGCTGCCTGGCACGCTTCAACCGTCAACGACGCAATATCCCTGTGGTGGCCATTACCGGCTCCAACGGGAAAACCTCCACCAAGAACATGGTCCGGGCAGTATTATGCACGCAGTACAACACCCTGACCAACAAAGGCAATTTCAACAACGAAATCGGCATGCCGCTGACCCTGCTCAAGCTGGGTCCCCGGCACGAGGCGGCAGTTCTGGAACTGGGAATGAACCACCCCGGCGAAATGGACCGCCTGGGAGCCATCTGCCGGCCGGACGTGGCCCTGATCACCAACGTGGGCCCGGTTCACCTGGAAGGTCTGGGTTCCGTGGAGGGCGTTGCCCGGGCCAAGGGTGAGCTGCTGAAGCATGTATCCCAAAGCGGCACCGTCATCCTGAATGGGGACGATCCCCATGTGGCCGGGCTTCCCGTACCTGCCGGCACCACCGTCCTACGCTTCGGGTTGAATGCCAAGGCCGATTTTCGAGCAGAGGACATCGCGGAAAACAACGACGGCATCCGCTTTATCATCATCACGCCGGCAGGCAAACTGTCGGCCGCCCTCAAAATACCCGGCCGGTTCATGGTTCACAACGCGCTGGCAGCAGCCGCAGCCGGATGGACACTGGGGGTATCCATGGAGAACATCGTCACAGGGCTGGAAACGTTCATCCTGCCCAAGGGGCGCTTGAATATCTTTACAACCCCCGGCGGAATCAACGTTATCGACGACACGTACAATGCCAACCCGGTATCCATGAAAGCCGCCATTGGCACCCTGCTTTCCCTGAAACAGAAAGCGCGCGGGTTTTTTGTGGCCGGGGATATGTTCGAACTGGGCAAGCACGCCCCGAGGCTGCACCGGGAAGTGGGTTTTGCTGCAGGTAGCTCCGGTATCTGCCGCCTTTACGCTGCCGGTGATAATTGCGGCCAGGTGGCCGACGGTGCCGTGGACGCCTCCATGAATTCGGAGCACATTGTCACCGGAACCAAGGACGAACTGCTGGCTGACATTAAAGGGCACCTGCGGCCCGGCGACTGGGTTCTGGTCAAGGGCAGCCGGGGCATGCAGATGGAAACGGTCGTGGCGGGGTTGAAGGAAATATAAGTAGGGGGTTAGGCTGAAGGGCGAAGAAAAATTTCGAATTTCGAATTGCGAAAACAAGGAAAAGGCAAAGCGCAGAGAGCAGAGAGAGCCGAAAACCGTTTCCATTTCGAATTGCGAATTTCGAATTGCGAAAACAAGGAAAAGGCAAAGAGCAGAGAGCAGAGAGAGCCGAAAACCGTTTCCATTTCGAATTTCGAAAACAAGGGCAAGACCTTAACTGCAGGGGTCGAGGGTTCGAGGGGAAA
>CAZKYZ010000459.1:0-3192 GCA_964557055.1 uncultured Desulfobacterales bacterium | reverse complement strand
TCAGTATTTTGGCAAGATCGCTTTGATACAATGCAATCCGTATACTATACCCGATACCGGTGTTGGCCGCAATAAATTCAGCTACGATTGTACCGGCCATCGCCAATGTGGCACTCCCGGAAACGACGGTGGTAAGCTTGCTCAGGTTTTCAAAGGCACGGATTTTTATGGCCAGCTGCCAGCGCATGCGTCCTGTGGCTTCGTAAAAATGCTCAATGTCATGGATTGGTTCTGCCATAATGCCCAAAATGGAGAGCAACAAGGGAAAATAACAGATCATGGCTGCAATAAGCAAGCGGGATAAAAAACCGTCCCCAAGCAGGATAAAAATAATGGGTGCCAGGGCAACGATCGGATAGGCCTGGAAGTTGTAGGCGGCAACTTTTACAAAAGATCCGAACCATGTCGTTTTGCGTGCCGATATACCGATCAGAAAGGCCAGACAAATGGAAAGAATCTGCCCGATGATCGCCACAGACAAAGTATCCAGTACATCGAAAAAATAGCGCGACAGCACCTGAGAGAAAGTCGTTTTGAGATTCATGGGGCTCGGGATTACATAATCCGACAGGCCCAGAGAATATTTCAGCAAAAGCAAAAATGCGATTCCCAGGCAATAAATAATCAGAAACTGATAAATTCTTCTATGCAGCATTCATTATTTCCAGCATGGTTTTTTCCAAAGCGTCCTTTTTTGGTTTTTCCCCGGTCATGAGATTTTGACCGTTAATGATAAAAGCGGCGGGTTCCTTCCCGTAGCCGCGGCACATCAGTATTTCTTTGCAGAACTTGGATACCTCCACGACGTTGTGGGAAATGTAAATGAACATTTTCTCCGGAAACAGGTCTTTGATAACGGTGATGATCGTCATGCGCGTTTTTTCATCCACGTTGGCGAGGCTCTCATCCATAATCAATAGATCGAAATCCTGGAGGAGGTAGCGGATCAGGTTGATTCGATTCTGTTGTCCGAGTGAGAGCTGGGAAAAACGGGATCCCATATGCTTTTCCAATCCGAATACGGAAACCAGTTCATCCGCACGGTTTTTCAGCGATGGTTTCATGATTTTCTGGAGATGTTTGCCGATGTTGGACCAGCCGGGAAGTCTCTCCAGGTTGTACGAATATAATATTCGCTGAATGCCGGCGGTATTCATTTTTCCGGAAAAACCGGGCAAGAGACCAGCCATTATTTTTCCCAAGGAAGTTTTGCCAACACCGGAAGGGCCGAACAGTCCGTGAAATCCGGGATCAGAAAGACGGAATGATAAATCCTTAAAAACGAACTTTTCCGTTTTGGGATATTTAAAAGATATATTCGGGCATCCTATATACATGGCAAGTTGAAATATCGATTTTGGGGTGAAAAGTTGTCAAGCATCCGACATAGTGCCTGCCCATAAATGGTAGATTTTGGTTCGGAAGCGGCCTGTTCGATTTTGAAACCGGAGGTCCGCCGCGGCGGATCGGGGATTTCAAAAGAGCGGAAACGCCGCTTCGGCCGAAAGATGCCGTTTATGGATGGACACTACATAGTAGAGTGTGATCAATATGTCAAATTTACAAATATCGGATCATATAGTTCCAGGTATTGTTGCTAGGCTGGTATGTTTTTGAATCGCATAAAACAAAGGACTGCCTTTCCAGTAAACGCAACCGCTCTTCCCGGGTCTGGACAATGATGCTGCTTACGTTGTGATGCATGGACTCTTCGATTCGCATGCGGTCCAAGGCGGCGGCGATCCCTTTTTTCCGAAACGCCCGATCCACGACCAGACGGTTCATGGATGAAAAAGGAGGCTGGATATGACTTTTGATATCGACCCAATCCTGGTAATCCGGAAAATGATCATGATGCGTGTGAAGGGAAAGCCTGGCGCTGGCGACGATCACATTGTTTGCCATAACCACCCAGTGGATGCCATTCCGGTCAAAAGGGCCGATCCATGAATCCAATCCGTTGATTTCGGAAATGATTTTCTCGTCGGAGCGCCATACATTCACCCGGAATTCACCGATTTTCCGAAGAAGGTCCGGAGCATCTTTTCCAACGAATTTGTGCAGGCATAGCTGTGGCAGAGAAGGAAGAATCAATTCGGAAGGTGAATTCATAGGGACTCGTTCCCATTGTATTTAAAGTCAAAATGATAAAAATAACAGTTTGTTGTAAAATGTAATTTAAACAAAAACTTTAGGTCGTAAACAAGGCTTCCAGCGATGTTCCCGGGCAACGATCGGGTCTACGCTCACCTCATATCGTCGACTATTGCGGACGGACACTAAATAATCAACTTACCATGACAAGGGGAAGGGGACAAGGCGATTATGGGCTTGGGGACACTAAATAATCAGGTTAAACAAAAAACCCACCAGTAATATTCCACTGCTGACTACAGCGACAAAAACTCCGATCAAGGCCGGTTTAGTACCTTGTGGAGAATGATCATTTCCGGCAGAGAAAGGGCGATTACCGACATCATAAAGACCAAGGCGGTGTCCAAGGGCGGCTTCTTTTCCGAAAAGTGTTTCCACAACAGATATGATGCCGGCGGTGTTTGAGTACATGGGGACTCCCATGGCAACCGCCAGGGGAACCGACCACAAGACCCCTTTGCTTATAATAGAGGCCATGAATCCTTCCGGGACATAGCCGTGATGAGGGCGCCGATAGCAATACCGGCCAGGATATAGGGCCAGACGCGTCCGATGATTTCTTTTACGGCGTTCCACCCATAAAGAAGGCGGTCCATCCACGACAGCTTTTGTTCCTCGATCGCTGAACCGCCGGTGTCGATCCGCATGACCCAGTCTTCGATGTGACCTTCCAGGCCGAGCCTGCCGATAAACCATTCAGCTGTCACGGCGATGATCAATCCGGTGGTCATATACAAGGCTGCAATTTTCCACCCCAGAAGGCTGTACAGCAACGCCAGGGCGATTTCATTGACCATGGGGGCGGCAATCAGAAAAGAAAAGGTTACACCGAGAGGTACGCCGGCCGTAACGAGACCGATAAAAAGAGGAACCGCGGAACATGAGCAGAAAGGAGTGACCACTCCCATCAGAGCCGCCATGACATTGCCGACCAGGAGGCTTTTGCCAGCAAGGAGATTACGGGTTTTTTCCTGGGTAAACCCTAACGTTGCAAAAGTCGGAGAGCTTCAGAGCCGCGGCGCCGAGGGAGAAGCCGTA
>CAZKYZ010000458.1:723-3201 GCA_964557055.1 uncultured Desulfobacterales bacterium | reverse complement strand
GACCGTATCTGTCACACCCCTCTGTTATGGTTGAACCAAACGGATGAAAAATCCACCCTAAATTATGCTTAGGAGGTTACCATGACGCGTTACGAAATTGAAGGCCGGCATCAGGAATTTTTGGAGTATCACGGCAACACCGCGGTTGAAAGGATTGTAAAAGAATTCGGCCGTATTGTGAGCCACGACTGGATTCATTTCAACTCGGTGGAAGAAGCCCAGGATTATTTCAACGATTACAGCGGGTATGTGGGGATGATATGCTGAACAATAGAAACTATCTTAAACCGATAAGAGCATTTCGGCAAAATGGGTTCGTGGCCACACCGCCGGCCAGGTGGACGTGGGAAAATGTTATGTCCGGTTTCGCGGATTTTATTATCATGGTAACGGTTACAATGGCATTCGCCCTGATAACGCTGATCGCAGGGCTGTAATCGTTGCGCTGAAACAATTAATCTGAAGCGTCGGGGATTTTACCTGCCCTTATATTGAGGATTGACTCATATCATCTTAGCCGATATGGTAATCATCGCTTCCATTTCGAAAAAACCATCATTCTCTTTGTTCCACATTATTGATACGTTTAAAAACAATATTGTGAGCTACTTATAATGATTACTGACCTGGCCATGTTTTTTCTAGCCGTTGCGCTGCCCCTGTTTGAAATTATCGGCATCATCACCGCCATTCACGCCATTATGAACGTACGCACATCACAGGGGTCGATTGCCTGGGCCATTTCGCTGATTACTTTCCCTTTTGTGGCGCTGCCCCTTTACTGGATATTCGGAAGGAACCGGTTCAACGGTTATGTGGAATCCCTTCGGCTGGGACGAAAAGCGCACAAGCGGCAGGTCGGCGTCATCATCACTGACCTGAGGGAGCTTGCCCGGATAAAGGGTGATGCTGTTCCCGAAGAGCTGGTGGTTTTTGAGAAACTGGCCGGGTTCCCGTTCACCGACGGAAACGACTTTGAACTCCTGATCAACGGCGACCAGACATTTCAAAGCATGTTTGCGGCCATGGAACAAGCCAGGGAATACATTCTCATCCAGTATTACATCATTCAGGACGACAGGCTCGGCAACGAATTCAAAAACAGACTTATAACCAAGGCCCGATCCGGCGTCCGGGTCTATTTTCTGTACGACGAAATCGGATGCAACAAACTGCCCGAACGCTATATTGATGACCTGAGAAAGGCCGGAGTCGAAATTTCGGCGTTTAAGACCACAAAAGGCCGCGGGAACCGTTTTCAGATCAACTTCAGAAATCACCGCAAAATCACGCTGGTGGATGGCAAGATCGCCTTTATAGGCGGCCACAATATCGGGGATGAATACATGTGCTGCAGTCCCCGCTTCGGAAACTGGCGTGACACCGATGTCCGGATCACAGGACCGGTCGTGCGGAACATCCAGCTCTCCTTTCTCAATGACTGGTACTGGGCCACCAGTCAGTCGATTCAGTTCCAATGGAATCCTCCGATATTGCTGCCCGGGGGTTCCAGTGCCCTCATCCTTCCCAGCGGGCCGGCCGACCATGTGGAAACCTGTTCCCTCATGTTCATCAATGCCATCATGAGCGCCCGTAAACGCTTCTGGATCGCAAGCCCCTACTTCATTCCCAGTGAGGCCGTCATCAAAGCCTTGAAGATCGCGGCACTACGGGGAATCGATATCCGAGTTATGCTGCCCATGAAACCGGACCACCGCATCGTCCATCTGGCCACCTACTCGTATCTGCTGGAATTGAATTTACCGGGTATCCGTTTTTATCGCTACAAACCTGCTTTTCTGCATCAAAAAGTATTCCTGGTGGATGATTACCTGGCCGGCGTCGGCACGGCCAACGCGGACAACCGTTCCTTCCGCCTGAATTTTGAAATGACCGCCATTGTGAACGATTCCCATTTTGCCCGCCAGGTTGAACGGATGCTGGCATTCGATTTTTCCCACTGCATTGAAATTCCGGCCGACAGCTATCTCCACAAGGGCGTGATGTTCCGGTTTAGTGTTAAATTGGCTCGCTTGCTATCTCCTATACTTTAGGAGGGCTCAGGAATGCATAGGGGTCAGGTCGCAATTTTTGACAGAAGATAAGGCAGATTCACGATACAAACTCACAACGCCGGACTTTGCGATAAAACGCAGTGCTGTCCACACTCTCCACTCCGCCCCACTTCCTGACAATTATTCCGAATTGTATGGTTTTTCCTGCAAAGTTAAGTATTTGGCTCTTTTATAACTTAAAAACATCATCGCCAATATTACTGGAATAATGGCAATCGCCAGGATGTTGCCTTGAAATAGATATAATAAATAGAAACGAATATGATTACCGCCATCCGTAAAAGCAGTAATCAATTGACCATCGCCAAAAGTGATTCCTGTTTCCGCTGACAGCTCTGTGATTAATGGTGCCATCCTGCTTGAAATGAGTAAAAATGTAGCAACTATGGGTATTCCTGTTAGT
>CAZKYZ010000458.1:0-713 GCA_964557055.1 uncultured Desulfobacterales bacterium | reverse complement strand
CACCTGTTATGACACTTCTAATAACATTTCCTTTGCTTACAAGCACTGTTACAGCCATGATTGAAATCAAATTGGGTAAGTCTCCCAAAGGCAGGGTTCTATTTCCCGGTAAAATTAAAGATATCCCGAGTGCAATGGGCATCAGGATGAGTCCTGTTATCATTACGGATTTATTATTCATTAATACACCGGTATCCACGGCAACGTACAGTTTTTGTTTTGCAGGAAAACGTTTTTGAATCCATTCTTTTAGTGCCTCTGAAACAGGGCTGATCCCTTCACCTATGAGTTGCCCGCATTTAGGGAGCAAGAACATAACTGCAGCCAAATGAATGCTTAATTCCAGAATTTCTTTTAAAGAATAATCAGCTGCGCTGCCTAGTAATGCACCTATAATTACACCAATAATCATTGGCTCAGATAGGAGCCCAACATTTCTATTGTCTTTTTCCGGGTTAAAATTTAGCTTTTTAAACCCAGGTATCCTGTCATATAAATAATCCAAGGTGACAGCAAACGGCAATATTCCGATAACGGATACAGGTGCAATCGTTACCCCGGGAAGGTTCGCCTGCTGTTCAACATGTGGTGCCGTCCAATCAGCCATTTTAATGGTATATATGGTAATCAGAGCAATGGCGATCATACCCAATACCAGACTTTTATTGACGCTTAAAATAAATGCCCCCGCAAGTGCTAAATGCCAATAATTC
>CAZKYZ010000457.1:0-3204 GCA_964557055.1 uncultured Desulfobacterales bacterium | reverse complement strand
CCTGCGGGTGCTGGAACAGTCAGATTACGAATTGCTTGTGCTGGAACCCGGACATAATTTTACAGAATTCCCCTATAAAACCGAGAAAATATTAAAACGTCTGCGATACACATCGACAGGGGAGCGCAGAATTCTACTTGCCTATATTGATATTGGACAGGCGGAAGATTACCGTAATTATTGGAAAAAGGACTGGGTTCCACCGATGCAGCCCAGAAGGGGGAATCCAGTTTTTTTGATCCGTGTCGATCCGGATGGATGGAGCGGGAACTATCCGGTTGCCTACTGGTATGATGCCTGGAAGCAAATCTGGCTGGATCCGCAGAATGGAATTGTCTCTCAGCTTGCCCGATTCGGGTTCGATGGAATATATCTGGATTGGGTTGAAGCCTATGATGACGATCATGTCCGACAGGTGGCGGAGTAAGAAAAGATTGATCCGGAGATGGAAATGATCCAGTTTGTGGAACAGCTGGGCGATGCCGGGCGACGCTTAAACAAAAAATTTCTAGTCATTCCGCAGAACGCGCCATACCTGATCGAAGCGGCCCCGGATCACTACGCAGCGACCATCGACGCGCTGGCGGTGGAGGATACTTGGTTTCACGGCAAAGGAGATGCTGAATGGAATGATCCCGACGCGGGAGATCTCAGGGAAAGACACGCTGACGAGTGGTCCACTGAAAGCAGGCTGCGTCAGTACAAAGTATACCATGACCGGGGGCTTCCCGTTTTCTCTGTTGATTATTGCCTGTCGAAAAGAAATGCGCAACTGGTGTACCGGAAAGCTAGAAACTCCGGGCTGATTCCGCTGGTGACACGGGTGTCCCTCGCGCGCATGACGGAAACACCGCCGGACGAGTAGTTCGGGGCTACTCCAAGGAGGAATGGCGTGCCAGTAAAATATAATGGTATTGCAATACGTTATATTACTCCGCCTGTATTGTTTATGTAACTATGGGCTTTACGCTCTCGAATGAATATGATAAATAAAAAATTTTGTGCTAACCAAAAACCGTCTGTAAGCACATCTATGCGGAGGGTCCATGCGAGTTGGAATGGGTTATGACGTTCACCGTCTCGTCTACGGAAGGAAACTGTTGCTGGGTGGTGTGGAAATACCATTCGAACGCGGACTGCTCGGTCATTCCGACGCAGATGTGCTCTTGCACGCAATCTGCGATTCCCTCCTGGGTGCGGCGGGATTGGGGGATATCGGTGTGCATTTTGCGGATACGGATCCACAATGGAGCGGCGTGTCCAGCTTGACCCTGCTGGACAAATGTCACGCCATGATTCGCGCAAAAGGATTCCATATTGCCAATATCGATGCGACCTTGATCATGGAAAAACCAAAAATTGGACCATTTCGAGAATTGATGGCCGCGTCCATAGCGGGGGCACTGCGTATTAACGCAGGGGCGGTTAACATCAAAGCAACCACCACAGAGGGGATGGGTTTTCCGGGCAGAGGGGAAGGGATAGCGGCGGCGTCAATTGCGCTGCTTTTGACGGACAATCCGGAACAACAGTAACGCAAGACAGACAGGATATCAATATTCATGGCACTTCGTATTTATAACAGCCTGGGAAGAAAGAAAGAAGCCTTCATTCCGCTGGAATCCGGAAAAGTCAAAATGTACGTTTGCGGCCCAACCGTTTACGACTCCAGCCACATTGGGCACGCGCGTTCTGTAACCGTGTTTGATGTTGTCTTTCGTTATTTAAAATCGATTGGTTATGCGGTTACCTATGTCCGGAATTTTACCGACGTGGATGACAAGATCATCAACAGGGCCAACGAGCAGGGGAAGCCGCCTGCTGAAATAGCTGAAAAATACATATTGGAATTTACACGGGATATGAAAGCGCTGAATGTGGAAGCACCAACCATGGAACCCAAAGCGACCGAACATATCGATACCATTATCCGGGTGATCGAAACGCTGATTCAGAAAAAGAACGCCTACGTTGTGGATGGTGACGTTTTCTTTTCCGTTGAATCTTTTCCGGAATACGGCCGATTGTCCGGAAGAAAGCTGGAGGACATGGAGGCTGGCAGGAGAGTGGAGGTTGATTTAAGAAAACGGAATCCCTTCGACTTTGCACTCTGGAAGTCGGCCAAACCGGGTGAACCGAGCTGGGCCAGCCCGTGGGGTGATGTCCGACCCGGGTGGCATATTGAATGCACGGCCATGGGAAGTCGATACCTCGGTCAAACATTTGATATTCACGGTGGTGGTAAAGATCTTATTTTCCCCCATCATGAAAACGAAATCGCCCAGTCGGAAGCGGCCTTTGGTAAGACTTTTGTAAAATATTGGATGCATAACGGCTTCGTCAACATCAACCATGAAAAAATGTCCAAATCGCTCGGCAATTTTTTAATGATCAAGGACGTATTGAAAAAGTACCATCCCGAAGCAGTACGGCTGTTTCTGCTCTCCAAACAGTATCGGAACCCAATCGACTTCACCGACGACGCCATTAACGACGCCGGTAACGGATTGGATAAAATCTACACCGTTTTGGAAAGAATCGATAAACAAACGGAAATTCAGACTGCCGTGAATACTGGCCCGCTGGGGAAATTACGTTTTTCCAGCAATTATTGGCGACGTTTTGTGGAAGCCATGGACGATGATTTCAACACAGCCAAGGGGATCGGCACACTCTTCGAAACTGTCAGAGAAATCAATCGCGAACTGGATCTGGTCGCAGATGAAACCGAAAACGGAGACCTCAATAGCATTATTGCCTTGAAAACAGATTTGCTGCGGATGGGTACTGTTCTCGGAATTCTGCAACGCTCTCCGGCTGTTTATCTGGACGAAAAAAAAGCGCTGGCCTCTGGGCAGGGGGAATTTGACCCGCAGCGGATCGAAGAACTGGTTGCGCAACGGGAAGCGGCACGTAATAATAAGGATTGGGAAACAGCCGACAGGATTCGTCACCAACTGGACCAGCTGAATGTCATTCTCGAAGACCGGGCGGACGGCACTGTCTGGAAAATTGCTTCAAAATAGCCGGAAACAAATTTCCCACCTACGGCAACGACACTGAAGAACCGAAAAGGTAGGCAGAGCTGATCGATACCCGTTGTTGGCTGTCTGCATCGACCCCGACCCGAAAGGACCCGCAGGGGAAAATCTACTATTAATAATATATAAATAAAACAGTATAATAAAAAGTTATATTTAATGA
>CAZKYZ010000456.1:0-3225 GCA_964557055.1 uncultured Desulfobacterales bacterium | reverse complement strand
CCGCTGAATGTTTTCCTCTTCATGATCCAGAAACGGCTTAAGATCATTGACATGCGACTCGTCGCCCACCTTCCCCAGAAGCAGGATCAGGTTTCTATGGTAATACCAGTGGCCGCCTTTTTTCAGACGTTCAATCAAAACTTCCGGCGGCGGTTTGATTTCGGCAATGATCCTCAGGATGCGAAGCCGCTCCGACATGGCTTCGGTGTCCCGCAATAGATCAAGCAGTTTTTCAAGAAAGACCATGTCAAAATGGGAGAATTTTTTAAAAGCACCTTGCTGCCGGATTTTATCCTCGGAGAGAAGGTCTTTGGTCAACAGGTTGAATACCTGATCGTTGGATCCGATATCCTTCACGATCATCCCGGAAAAGTCCTGAACTTCCCTGGAATGACCCGTTTTGCCTCGGGAAATCTGGTTGAACATTTTCAGGATGTGGCTTGATTCACCAAACTGTTTATTGAACATCAGGCTCTGGGCCAGTTCCTTGAGCTGGATACTGATCTGCTCGAAGTCCGCGGTCAGTTCTTTTTCTTTTTGGGCCCAATCCACCATTTTGTGGGATACCTTTACCCGCGAATCCATGAAATTAGCATCCACGGTTCCCTGGTTGGCCATACGCTGGTCGATTTTTGTAAGGATTCCGGAAATCTCCTTGGCGGCGTTGGGCGGGTTGCCGGACAGGCGATTGCCGAGGTAGCTGATCATTTTGTCAATTACGGTATCCTTGACAGCTGTGGTCATTGGGCCTTTGCGAGGTGCCTCTGGCTGGACCATGAGGCTTCCCCCGGAGACGCCACCGGTTTTTCCGACGGTACCGCCCGACCCTGCGCCTCCGAATCCATCTCCATCGGGTCCGCTGCCTCCGGATCCACCCGTTCCACGACCAAACTGATCGGCGACTTTCCCGAACAAACCTTCTCCGGTGCCTTGCTGGATAATCGAATTTAGAAGGCTCGGCTGCAGCCCTTTCATTTCTCCGGCCAACTGTTGAGCCATGGTGTTCTGGTTGAGGCCGGTGGATATCTTTGCGATGGTCTCCAGCATCTGGGAAATCTTTTCCGCCCGCTCTTTGTCCGATACATCTTCTTTCTGGGATTGGATCTTCTGTAAACCGGCCCTGAAGGCTTTGAGGATCATTTTGGGATCTTTGGAAATCGCTTTGAAGTCTTCGGCGCTTGTTACGGATGCCGGACCGGTGCTCGCCTCTTTTTTAGCACCGCCGCCCATGAAGTTTTTATCTTCCAGGCCATTGCTGGAGACTACTTTTTTGCCTTTGTCCATGGCTACAAAAATCTTGTGGTCCAGCCGGATATGGGGCAGGGCATCTTTTTCGATGAGTCTATTAATGCCCCCCTGTTTTTCCACTTCCTCCGGTTTTTTGCTGATGATTTCAAGCAAAGCCCGTAATTCCGTTTCCTGCAGGCCCTTCTCAAAGGAAATGCTGCGTATTCCGATATCCAGCATCATGTCCAGCAGAGCGGCCACCTGTGGCTTTTTCAGATCTTTTTCCGATAGCGGCCGGTTTTGGACCAGAAGGCTCTTTTCACTTTCGGCCAGATCGATGCTGTCGGTTTCAAGGAAGGCCGCATTAAAACCATCGAGGGCTTTTTGGGTGGATTTGGAAAGAATTGCACTGGTGGGGGGGTACATGCGCAGATTGCGCATGGCTGCCTGCAGCAATACGATAACGTTAATGACCTTTTCCTGCAGGGTTAGTTCGTTCAATTTTCAGGTCCGCGTATCAGGGTTGTCTCCCATACAGACCGTCTGCAGCGCAATCACAACGATAACGCTCTTGACGGAACCGCGCCGATTGTTTTAGGTTACGGACAACAGTACGGCATTTATCCGCACGTTGCCGATAACGGAATATTTGCTGCTCCGGAAGCCGGGTTTGTTTTCTGCCGCACTGCCGGTTTCCACAAATTGGCAATCACTCCGTTTCGGTGGAAATATTAACACCCTTAATTCTTTACAATATACGAATACCATAAATCAATAGACAAGGAAAGGAGGCACCGGCGTGCGGGTTTGGCACAATCTCCGGTGAAAGACGGCGATGAGTATGAATGTTGTTGAAAAAATTGATAATATCGTAAAAGTAAAACACGTCTTATTGAGTGTTTCGGACAAATCGGGTCTCGATGTACTGGTTCCCCAACTACTCGAAATCAACCCGGGTATCCACTTTTTCTCCACCGGTGGTACCTATGCACGGATCCAGGAGATCCTGGGGGATAAAGCGGGATCCTGCCTGACCCCGGTTTCGGAATATACCGGACAGCCGGAAACCCAGGGCGGACTGGTGAAAACCCTCGATTTCAAAATCTATCTCGGGCTGCTGACGGAAACTTACAACGACGCGCACCAGAAAGACCTGCAGCGGACATCGGCGGTGCCCATCGACATGGTCGTGGTCAACCTGTATCCCTTTAAGGAAACCATTGTCAAACCGGGGGTTACCGTGGAGCAGGCCCGCGGGAATATCGATATCGGCGGGCCCTGCATGATCCGGGCATCTGCCAAGAATTTTATCCGGGTGGCATCGGTAGTGGATCCCTCGGATTACACCGGCATTCTGGAATCCCTGAAGAAAAACAACGGGGGCCTTCCCCTGGAACGCCGCTTTCGCCTGGCCCGCAAAGCCTTTGACCATACTGCCACATATGATCGTACCATCGCTGATTTTCTGGCCGGCAAGACAGCTGAGGAGGTTGCGGGGTGTTATAAGTGAGAAGGGCAGTAAATAGTAAACAGTGAGTAGAAAAGGCCCAAGGGGCAGGGAGGAGTGAAGAGTAAGGAGGAAGAGCTAAGGGCAAACTGCAAAATCTTGTATCCCGCAGAGGCGCAGAGAGAAAGACATAGTTCATGGTTCATTGCTGATAGCTCATAGTTCATGGCAAAAGAAGGGAAAGTGCAGCGAACAGTGAGTAGGAAGGGCAGGCTGAAGGGAGAAAAGAAATTTCGAATTTGGAATTTCGAATTGCGAAAACAGGGGAAAACCCTCATTTCTCGCTGGAGGCGATTGACTTTTTCATAGATTCGGGATTCAGAGGTTGTTGGAAAATATGCTCGGGTCTTCGTAAATTTTCTCTACAATCTCTTATGCCGACTTTTTGGGAATTTATATTAAAAATCGACCGAATATCTTGAAAACAAAGAAAAAATATCCGTGTGTATCTGTGTTCATCTGTGGCAAATAAAAAGATTTCCAAAATGGCA
>CAZKYZ010000455.1:1087-3233 GCA_964557055.1 uncultured Desulfobacterales bacterium | reverse complement strand
CAAACGATCAACAACGGGTAGTTTTGGAAAGAGGACAAGATTCATCCCGACCGCAATTCAGCAAAACGGCATGCGTATGAAATGGTTCGATATTTTATTTAAAGACCGCAGTTTGTGGTACAAGTTTTCCATTGTGCAGGTCCTTCCCATCATCCTTGCGACCTGTTTGCTGGCTTTTTTTGCTGTCGATTCCCTGGAAACATCTAAAATCCAAAAAGACAAGACCCGCATCAAGGAAGTGGTAAGATTGGCGGTTCTTTCCCTGGAAGGGGAGGAGTCCCTCACCAACAGTGATTTGCTGAACAATTTTGTCGACAGGCTGGCCCGGGAAAGCAGCTTTGTCTACGCTATGATCATCGATCCCGCCAAGCAAGTCGTTTTATCCCACAGCAATCACCAAATAGATGGAATGGATATGGCGGGCCTGCAAACCGCTATAAAGGAGATCTACGGTCGTGTACCGAGAGGATCCTATGAGTTTTCGGAGCCCATTAAAAGCAAAGAGCAAATCGTGGCCCAATTGCGGGTTCGGGTTACTTTGGCAGACGTTTTTAGAGAGGTTTCCCGAATACGCAAAACGGTATTTACGGTTACCGTTTTCGCCGCACTGCTGGGTATTTTTCTTTCCGTTTTTCTGGCCCGGTTAATCACGCGGCCGGTCAGGGCAATCGCCCTGCAGGCTCGCAGAATCGGTGACGGGAATTTTGGAGGAGGAATCGCTTACGAAAGCAAAGACGCCATCGGCGAACTGGCGAGCTCTTTTAATACTATGGCGGCGCGCCTGATCGCAAAGCAAGAGCAGTTGCTGGCGATCAATCGTGTATCTGCGACCGTATATCAATCTCTCGATTTCCAAACCGTCGCCAAGAAGGCTGTGGACGTTATGCTGGCCTTCAGCCATTCCCGGACCGGAGGGATATTTTCGTTTGATGAGCAAAGCGGCCAGCTGAAATTGCTGTATGCCCGAACGGTTCAGGGGGAAGATATCGGCAGCCACGAGGCACTGTCCATGGAGGCTGCTCTTGCCGGCATGGCGGTGGAACAGGGACGCATCATTACCAGTGAAGAGGTTTGGGCCGATGACCATGTAAAACCTGAAATCCGACTGGCCTTTCAGGGAAATGAGTCAAAAAGCGCTATCGTTGTGCCGCTTTCTTACCGAAACGAGGTAATGGCTGCCATTTCTCTCGGATTTGATGGTAAAAAAAGCTTGACGGACAGTGAGAAAGAGACCCTCGGGTCCATCGGGAACACCATTGGGCTTGCCATGGCCAATGCGAAATACGTGCGCCAGATTCAACAGGAAATCGGGGAACGCAATCGCGCGGAAAGTGCTTTACGAAAAAGCGAAAACTTGTTCCGGGGATATTTCGAGCAGGGACTGGTCGGCATGGCGGTTACCAGCCCGACCAGAGAATGGATACACACCAACCAGAGGCTCCGTGAAATGCTCGGCTATTCGGTGGAGGAGCTTAAACTGACGACGTGGCAGCAGCTAAGCTACCCGGAAGATATCGAAACGGACCATCTGCTTTTTAATCAACTACTAGCCGGAGAGATTGACGATTATTCCATCGACAAACGATTTCTGAGGAAAGATGGTGATGTTGTTTATACTATTTTTTTTGTCAAAGCGGTGCGCAAGAAGGACGGTACCCTTGAACACCTGATCGCCCATCTGCAGGACATTACCGCCAGGAAAAAAGCGGAAGAGGAGAAGTTTCGTCTGGCGGCCGCCATTGAGCAGGCAGCCGAGCTGGTAATAATCACCGACCGGCAGGGGAACATCCAGTATGTGAACCCGGCGTTTGAAAAAACTTCCGGGTTCAGTAAAAATGAAGTAATCGGTAGAAATCCCCGTCTGCTGAAATCCGGTAAGCACGACATGACATTTTACCGGGAGATGTGGGCAACCCTTACACGAGGAGAGGTCTGGACCGGTCACCTGATCAATCGAAAAAAGGACGGTACTTTTTTTGAGGAGGAAGCTTCCATCTCTCCTTTGCTGGACCAATCCGGCAGTATCACCAATTATGTGTCCGTCAAGCGGGACGTGACCGAGGAGGTTAACCTTGAGGCCCGTGTACGTCAAAGTCAAAAAATGGAGGCCATCGGCACCCTGGCAGGCGGCATCGCCCATGATTTC
>CAZKYZ010000455.1:0-1077 GCA_964557055.1 uncultured Desulfobacterales bacterium | reverse complement strand
ATGATTTCAACAATATTCTGTCTGCTGTCATTGGATATACCGAGATCGCCATCGGCAGCATAGAACGAAAAACATCTCTGTATACTATCCTGCAGGAAGTACTGAAAGCCGGTGAAAGGGCCAGAGACCTGGTTAAGCAGATTCTGGCTTTCAGCCGGCAAAGTGAACAGGAACGCATTCCCGTCCAGATTCGAATTATCGTTAAGGAAGTGGCCAAATTCCTGCGGGCTTCCCTGCCTTCCACGATTGAGATTGAACAACGTATCCAGAGCGGTTCGATTGTTATGGCGGACCCGACGCAGATTCACCAGGTTCTCATGAATCTTTGCGCCAATGCCGGACACGCCATGCGGAAAAACGGCGGAAAGCTGGTCATTCGTCTGGAAGATGCCGATCCGGATGAAGAGTTTACCGCTGCTTACCCCGGCATGTCCGCCGGCCCGCACATCAAGCTTTCCGTCAGTGATACTGGATATGGTATCCAGGCGGACATCGCTGACCGAATCTTCGATCCGTTTTTTACAACCAAGTCCAAATCAGAGGGCACAGGACTCGGACTGTCGGTTGTACACGGGATTGTGGAAAGTCACGGTGGCGTCGTTACGGTTCAGAGTGTGTCCGGTAAGGGTACTACTTTTGATGTGTATCTTCCGGTGATACAGAACGAGATCAAGGCCGACTATATCGTGGAAGCTCCCATCCCGATGGGCCGAGAGAACATTCTGTTTGTGGATGATGAACAGACGATTGCCGATATGGCCAAGATGATTTTAAAGAGCCTCGGTTACCGTGTTACCATTCGGACGGATAGTGTCGAGGCACTGGAGCTCTTCCGGGACAAACCGGATCGGTTTGACCTGGTGATTACGGATATGACAATGCCCAAAATGACCGGGTATGATCTAGCTGGAAAACTGATGGCCGTCCGGCCGGGCATTCCGATTATTCTGTGCACAGGTTTCAGTGCGGTCGTCAGTGAAGAGGACGTACTGGCAGCGGGCATCCGGGCTTTTATCACCAAGCCGATTTTAAAGCGGGATATTGGTGAGACGGTTCGAAACATTCTTGACAGCCAGT
>CAZKYZ010000454.1:0-3234 GCA_964557055.1 uncultured Desulfobacterales bacterium | reverse complement strand
GCAGGTAGTGAACCGCTGTAGATTTTCAGAATAAACGGAACGGTATTTCAAGATTAATTGAAGCACCCCACTGGTTTCCAGGATAGTCGATAACGACTCGCTTTGCTCCATCTGTTTTATGGGTTTTTAAGGCATAAGAAGGCAGCATCATAATAAAAAAGGGGAAGGCAGTATTTACAACCACCTTCCCCCACGGCATGATGCCGCCTCAACCGGCTATCCCTTGTCGGTTTGCTCCCCAGCATTGACCGACTCTGTTTCACCGGAAGCTCAAAATTTCATGTCATTTTTCTTTTCGGTTACAATCTCATCTTTCAAGCGGATCAGTACGGACAAAATGATTTCCATGATGAGATCTTCGATTTGCTTTTTAACATTTTCCATTTGGGGATGAGCTTTCATAGTCAATCTCCTGTTAAAAGATTTCAGATGCGGCAATGCGGACATGCTCGGCATTGACGGATTTTTGGTTATCGATGGCCGAGGCGACGAGTGACCCCCTGGCCAGGTTGTTCGCCCTTCTGTAAATGCCGCCGGACCCTTGGTGGATGGCGGTTATGGCCGTATCATCAAAGAGCATGGTCTTGATGCCGGCGATATTCAGATGATGCCGCAGGTAATCTTTCATTTGTTCACGATCGATGCCGACAAAGTGACTTTTGGCAACCACCCGTGATGCAAGGGGCATGGAACCCGGATACATGAGACTGTCGATAAGGTTGGATTGACCGGCAAGGACAAGGGGAAGAAAGGGTTTGGAGTCCATTTCGAACTGGCAAAGCGTGTGAAGTTCACAAAAAACCTCCAATCGGAGCAGGGAGGCTTCATCCACCACCAGGACGGTGTTTATTTTTTTTCCGACGGATTCCAGGATTTCATGCTTGATCCGCCTGCACATGGTGGCCCGGGATATTCCGGCAGCAGTGATGCCCAGTTCCGCCAGGATCAACCGGTACAGTTCAAGAATGGACCCCGTGGTGGCGGTGACGTAAATAATTCTGGATTCAGAGGGATGGAGTTGATTTAAAAGATAACGCACTGCGGTGGATTTTCCGCTTCCGATTTCGCCGGTCAACAGGTAAACAGCGCCCAGTTCCGTTGTATATTCAAAACGATTTTTGGCGGCGGCAAGCTGCGGGGTTATAAGGATTTTATCGGCGGCGACATCCATTCCAAAGGGCTCTCTTTCAAATCCGAAGAACAGTTTGTAATTTTTCATTTCCATAAGTCGCCTCCCTTGTAGGGTTCCTTGAGTGTGGATTCCAACTGGGCATTACGGTTCCGATCCCGCTTGACACGGCAATTTACATGCAGGTCCACCATCGTCAGAAAGCCGTGGGATTTTTGATTATGGAAGACCTCAACCTGGCTTGGCGCATGCTCGTGATAGAGAAGCAGCTCCCTTTTGCCGATTAATACAACCGGTGCTTCAAATAACCGACCATCTAAAGTAACGGTCCGATCCTTTGCAACGGTGCGGTTAACCGCTTTTCTAAAATGATTTTTCAGATCCCGGGGCGCTTGGCGGATACAGGACAGTTTTCGGGTAAACCGGTAAAACGGCGTCATACCCGTGCCCGTGTGCTTGCGCTGGTGATACACATCATCAAGCCACTTGTCGAAAGACGCATTGATCGCTTCAAGGGTTGCGGTATCCGCTGCAGGTAAAAAATCACTCCGGACGGTCCTGAAGAATCTTTCGATCTTGCCTTTCCCCTGGGGCTTGTAGGGTCTGGCATGGATCAGGGCAATGGCCAGTGAGGCACAGGTAAATTCAAGCTTATGGGACCTATAGGCAGCCCCGTTGTCCACATAAAGCTTTCTCGGCAGCCCCCGCTTGACCAACGCTTTTTCAAAAGCGTCCATGAAAGATGCCAAATTCTCGGATAAATAGAATCCGGCAAACGGAACCAATCGTGAATGATCATCTAAAAACGCAATCAGATACGTCTTGCGCCAGGTTCCGTTGACATCCACTTTCGGCCCGTGCATGACATCGCTTTGCCAGATGTCATTGGGCAACGGCGCTTCAAATTTCCGTCTGTCCTCAGGAGCCGGCGTGTTATCCATCAGCCCGTTTTGATGAAGCACCCGATAGATGGCGGTCAGTCCGGTGCTCTCGGGAACCAGATGCCGGCGCTTTAAATCCCCTAAAAGCAACTTAACCAATATATGCGGATGCTCTTTTCGGGCATTAACAATATTGGCAATGGATTCTTCGGAAAGGGTTCTCGACTTGCCAATATCATTTCTTTTGTGCGGATACAGCGACTCGATTTTGCCGCCGCTTTTCAGATAACGCCGGATCCATCGATAGATCGTGTTCTCACTGATCCGCGTTCGACTGGAATGGGGTATAATCCATTTGCGGGCGCACTTCTCCCTTATCAAGCGCCTTTTTTCCACCGCACTCAGGATTGCTCCGCCAACAAACTCGTGGATCACCCCAAATCTGAATACGGCAATTGCCTCATTTTTGTCTCCCGTCATAAAAAACCTCCTTTTTTGTGTTTTACACCCCCATATTCCAATTTTTCGGGCGTGTAAAAAGCTCGCTTCGGTAGGTTCTCTGACGATAAACGCCGTTTTCAGATTATATGCCCCGTCTCACGGGTATTTTCCCCATCCCCACAAGCCGGTCAAAAGCACTTAAAAGATCATAGCCCAAACCAAAAAAGGCCATGGCGTTTCGCTTCAAGGCCAAAAGCCAATGTCGTTGACGGGATTTGCCGATAAAGGGATCCCACCTGCCGCAGGTAAGCCGATCATTCAGGCAAAACCGGATTGTATCGATTGCAGCATGGAACCGGTTAAAATAACCCTTGGGCTTCATGCGGATGACACATCCACAATCCGGACAACGAAAACGGCGCAAGAAAAGACATTCATCAAAATCGTCAAAATAGGCCGATGCAAATCCGTGGCCCCATACCCTGACGGAATTGCATTTCGGACACCGTAACGGTTTTTCCCACTGAAAATTTCGACCCTGTTCATAAATATCCTTGAGTTTTACACAAACGAGAAGTATCATTTTCCTGTTTTTGTTGGTCGGTCAAACCGACCTCTGGTTTAGGGGGGGATCGGTCCGTATAACCATCCCCCCCACAGTTTTTCCAAATAAAAAAAGCCCCATTGCCGGAGGCTCATTTAATTTGAAAATTTATTCCCGTTTGTCAATTATTTTGGAAATAACACTGCTGGCTCCACCCCTGTTTTCGCTTCCCTACAAAG
>CAZKYZ010000453.1:0-3242 GCA_964557055.1 uncultured Desulfobacterales bacterium | reverse complement strand
CAAGTTTCCGGATTCATCGGCGGTTATATCTTCGGTCCCGGATTGGGGTTTATCTATTCCAGCATCGGGTTGACCGCAGGATCATGGCTTAATTTTTTTATCGGCAGGCTGATGGGCAGAAAATGGGTCCGCAAGCTGATTCCGAAAAAACAGCTGGCCAAATTCGACAAATTTGTTCATCATCAGGGAGCCGTCATTCTGTTTTTTCTCTTTATTTTTCCAGGTTTTCCGAAAGATTTTTTATGTCTGTTTCTTGGTCTGACAGTCCTTCCCACGAAGATTTTTCTGATTATCGCATCTATTGGCAGGATGCCCGGTACACTGATGCTCAGTTTTCAGGGGGCTTCCCTGTTTGAAAAAAACTACCGCCTTTTACTGATTCTGATACTGGCCTGCTGTTTACTGGCGGCCGTTGCCTGGATTTATCGGGAGGCAGTCTACCGGTGGATCGACCGGATGAACGGTAATGATTCTAAGTAGTTGTTGACGCTTTTTGAAAAAAGTGTTATCGTACAAGACATACGATGTAGTGTTCATCCATAAACGGCACCTTTCGGCCCGGAGTGGCGTTTTTGCTCTTTTGGAATAATGGCATAGCTATCACGCTTTTTCAACACTGCCCGCTATGCTTTCGGTTTACAATCGCTCAGGCTGTCTCCGAAAAAAATATACCATTTATGAACGGACACCAGCAGCGGTGGCAATTACCGGTTTTTATCCTTCCAAATTATAACGACAGTCCTTTTCAGAATGCGGGGGAAGTATTTTGACAACGCACTGGACCACTCGAGAAACACTTAGCCAGGCAAAACGTTTGCGACGTTCCTATTATGAATTGCTGCGGGATGAACTGGATCAGTTTATCCTTCGGTACGCTTTGGTGGGTTCCTTTGACAATTTTCGAAAAAAGAAAATGAACTATCCTTTTGTGGAAAAACGGGAACTGAAGCCGCGCGCCATAATCCCGAACCTCGAATATGAAACCCACAATACGTTTCTGATTCTGTTCATCGAAGACCGCATTCCTGCCATACACAAGAAATATATCCGTTTTTTCGATATCAACAAAACCACCAAAACAAATCTCCTGCATTCCAAATCCCTGCCGCTGTCCGATGATTTCGATCGCTCCCAGAAATATTTCGACTCCGTTCATTTTTTTGATTTCATCGATATTTTGCTACCGGTGGACTATGCCTTGCTGATCCAGCAGGACCCGACCCAGCGCTCCAAAAACCGCTATCACCTGTCGCACTTTCATGTAAAAATTGATTGGCCCATCGCCGAGGCAGCGGAAGATATGGCCCAGAACCTTCGCTATATTTCTAAGGATCTCTTTGAAAAAGGCGACAAGTACGCCGAAGATATACAGAAAAAGTTTTTTGAGTCCTATGGCCTTCCGGTCATGGCCGGCGGGCGCCGGACGGCTGCTATTGTCGCCGCTCAGTTTCTTCGTCGAATTTCCTGTATATCGACGGTATATGTTGGCAGCAGTGAGTCCAGGTCCTTGTTGCGGATTTCCGAAAGAGGCGCTTCCAAGGCGGTTTTGATGAAGTTCGAAGACGAAGAGCTACGACAATTGGCGGAGAACCACAGGATTGCACCGCGAACCTTCCAGAAAAATTACGTGATTACCAAGATCGGGAAATATAGTGTTTGTATTTTTCAGGTGGTCTACAACCTGACCAATCAGTCCCGCCCGCCAGAGGACGGAAAACTGCGCGAGCTCAAACCGGACCTTTCCTGGTTGACCGTCGAAGGACAATTCCTCCTGCCCAAACCGAATGTTTGGAAATACCCTCCGATTCCACTCAACATCATTTATTCATGACCAGAAAAAACATGGTTCCTGCAGACAAAATTTGTCCGGCCAAGATCGCTATATTCCAGAGGAAACTGTGACAGCCTATTTTATACGCAGGATGCTGCTGATCATCCCCACCTTTATCGGAATAACCCTGATGGTGTTCACCATCACCCGGTTTGTTCCAGGAGGGCCCATTGAACGGATGATCACCCAGGCGAGGCTGGCCCAGATGGAAAAAGGCGGCGGCGGAATTTCCACTTCCGGCCAGCAACAGCAGCCGTTGTCGGACGAACAGATCGAAGAACTGAAAAAGTTTTATGGGTTTGATAAACCGATCGTCGTCAGCTACTTTTTCTGGATCGGAAATGTGCTCAGCGGTGATCTGGGATTGTCGACCCGCTATTATGATCCCGTTTGGGAGATGATCCGGGAGCGTATTCCCATCTCCCTGTATTTCGGACTGCTGTCGCTGATTATGGTTTACGGGGTTTGCATCCCCCTTGGAATTGCCAAGGCCATTCGCCACCACAGCAGCTTTGACAATATTTCATCGATCATTGTTTTTATTGGATACGCCATTCCCGGATGGGTAATCGGAATTTTTATGTTGATGCTGATGGCGTCTCACTGGGAAATTTTTCCCCTGGGGGGGCTGGTCAGTGACGAATTTGAAGGATTCACGTTTCTTCAGAAGTTTGTCGACATTGCCTGGCATACCGTACTCCCGCTGGCGGCATATACGTTTTCCGCTTTTACGGTAATGACCTTTCTGATGAAAAACACCCTTATGGACAACCTTGCCGCGGACTATGTACGCACCGCCATTGCCAAGGGTCTGTCGTTTCGGAAAGCGGTTTTCCGGCATGCCCTGCGAAACAGCCTGATTCCCATTGCCACCAGTTTTGGAAACAACATATCCGTGATAATTTCGGGGTCTTTTCTTATCGAGAAAGTGTTCAACATCAACGGAATGGGGTTGCTTGGATATGAATCCGTTCTGGAACGCGACTACCCTGTCGTCATGGGAATACTCGTGATTTCGTCGGTCCTTTTTCTAATCGGCAACATTCTTTCCGATATCTGCGTTGCAATTGTCGATCCACGGGTAACTTTCGAATAAAGCCATGCTGCGAATCAACCCCATAACCCAGAAAAAAATAAAACGTTTCCGGTCTATCCGGCGGGGCTACTATTCCTTTATCGCCCTTTCCGTTATAATCGTTCTTTCTCTGGGGGCCGAAATGCTGGTCAACAAAAGGGCTCTGATGATCTACTACCAGGGGCATCTTTTTTTACCCACTTACAGTCAAATGATTCCGGGTTCGGCTTTTGGCCTGGATTACAATTACGAAACGAACTACCGCCAGCTGCGCTTATACTTTGCAGAGCAGAACGAGGGCAACTGGGTGGTCATGCCGCCAATCCCGTATGATCC
>CAZKYZ010000452.1:799-3260 GCA_964557055.1 uncultured Desulfobacterales bacterium | reverse complement strand
GAGAGTTGCGAAGCAGCTCGTCAGCACTTACGAAACTTATGCCTGTGGTATAAGACCTGTTCTTATGGAATCGCCCTTGCGTACAGGTGAAGGATGCTGATCATTGCCGATGCCCATTTAGATGAATCTCTTGGAAATACCGCTGATTTTTTTCATATGCTGGGTCGTATTGCCCGAACCAGCCATGATGTCGTTTTCCTTGGGGATACCTTCGACTTATGGATCGGTCTTGACCGTTATGAAACCCCCCTTCATCGGTTTTTTCTGGCCTGGTGCAAAATACAAAAAAAAAACCGCACGCTTGGGTTCGTGGAGGGAAATCATGAATATTTCATCGCGGAAGAGCGCTGTCATTACTTTACCTGGTGTTCGCAAACCGCTCGGCGATCCGATGATGGTAAAATGCTCTTTTGTCATGGCGATATGATAAATGCGGAAGATGTAAACTACCTGCGTTTCCGGAAGGTGATGAAAAACAGGTGGACCAAAGCCCTGGTACGACCCATCCCCATGGGACCCGCACTTACCCAAGCCGTGAAACGCCGGCTGAAAACAACCAATTTAAAATTCCGGCAATCCATCCCTTCTGCACAGATATCAAAATTTGCCGAAAGGCATTTCCAAGACGGAATTGTAACCATTTTTTCAGGGCATTTTCATGAAACCCTCTGCTACTCCAGTAAAAACAACCCAGGCCGGACATTCTATACCATACCTCCTTGGTACAAAAGTGGAGAGGTTGGATTGTACAATTCGTTATCCGCGTCCCTTCGCTGTTGCCATTGGAAAGAAATACCGAGGAAAAAGGAAACCCGTGAAACCAATCTCGAAATTTCAACTTGACCTGCCCGACTGGGTTGGAGATACCCTTTCCGGTCAGCCGGAATTGTGGCCGTCAGAAAAAAACCGGATGGACCTGGTCATTGAATTATCCCGAAAAAACTACCAGCAGAAAACCGGTGGCCCGTTTGCTGCCGGTGTGTTCGCGATGGATAGCGGCCGGCTGGTTTCAATCGGTGTCAACCGTGTGACGCAAAGCAATTGTTCCAGTGCCCACGCGGAAGTCATGGCCCTCTCACTGGCACAAAAGCGGCTGGGTACTTGGGACTTGGGGGCAGAGGGTCTGCCGGCCCACCAACTGGTGGTAAACTGGCGCCCCTGCATCATGTGCTACGGGGCAATTATTTGGTCCGGAATCCGTTCACTTGTTGTCGCCGGGGACGGCCCGCAGCTGGAAGAGATTACCGGATTCGATGAGGGCCCTCTGGGCTCGGACTGGAAAAAAGCGCTGGAAATGAGGGGTATAACGGTCATATCCGGCCTGTTGACGGAAGAGGCCTGTGATGTGTTTCGCGAATTTAGCAAAAGCGGTGCGCTGGTATACAACCCTTCCCGGGATAATCTCTGACACCCTGATCCCGGGCAAGCGGTTTGCCCGCAATTTTCGAGCCGCTCAATATCGTCCGCAATGACGCAATCGTCCCGAAATGTTTATGTGAAGCGTCGGGGCGGCAGTACCACATATTATGCAGTGGCACTCATTTTGGACAGGATCGTATTCCGGTGAACCCCAAGATGCTCCGCCGCTTTTTTGCGGTTGCCACCCACTGTTTCCAGAACTTCCGATATATACTGTTTTTCGAACCGGCAGACCGCCTCTTTTAAGGTCATTTCACGGTTGGTTACCTGCCTGCTGCAGAGCCAGGAAATATCTTTTTCCCGAATCGTGCCTTCCTCAACAATGGTACACAACCTTTCGGCAAGGTTTTCCAGCTCTCTCACATTTCCCGGCCAGCGGTGATTCATCAGTACACACATTGCTCTTTTGGAAATGCATTTAACCGGCTGTTCTGATTTTTGAGCGTATTTGTATAAAAAATTTTCAAAAAGCAGCGGAATATCACCTTTTCTAAATCGAAGCGGTGGCAGGTTAACAGGTAAAACATTCAATCGATAATACAGGTCTTCCCGGAACCGGCCTTCTTGTATCAATTTCAGGATATCTTTGTTGGAAGCGTCAATAAAGCGTATATTTGCCCGGATAACTTGAGCACTTCCCAATCGTTGGAACTCTTTTTCCTGAATCGATCGAAGCAGCTTGGCCTGCATGTTGACAGGCATGGAATCGATATCGTCCAGAAAAACGGTGCCGCCGTCGGCAATTTCCAACTTTCCGACTTGGACCCCGTTAGCACCCGTGAAAGCACCCTTGTTGTATCCGAACAGTTCACTTTCCATAAGCGCCTCCGGGATGGCGGCACAATTGATCACAATAAATGGCTGGGTACACCGGGGACCTCTTTTTTGAATCGCCCTAGCCACCAACTCTTTCCCGGTACCGCTTTCACCTTGAATCAGCACCGTGCTGTCACTTTGAGAAACGATGTCGATAAAAGCATACACTTCCCTCATTTTTTTGTCTTTTCCCACCATTTGCTCGAAGGGATGATACCGTTCCAAC
>CAZKYZ010000452.1:0-789 GCA_964557055.1 uncultured Desulfobacterales bacterium | reverse complement strand
TATAACAATTCGTTGGTCATACGCCTTTTTTCCATAACTCTGTTTATGACTGCAAGGACCTCGCTCACCTCAAACGGCTTAACGATATATTCATAGGCCCCGGATTTAATGGCTTCCACCGCTGTATGGATTTCCTTCACGGCCGTCACCATAATGATTTCTGTAAATGGGCTGCGGGCGCGTATGCTCCTCAACAATTCAAGTCCTGGGATATCTGGAAGAAGGATATCCAAAAGAACGAGATCGCTGGCATGGTCATTCATCATTGCCATAGCCTCCCGGCCACTACCGGCAAAAAGAACATCAAATTTGTCTTTCAGTATCATGCGAAACGACTGTCGAACGCCAGCCTCGTCATCGACTACCAGGATTGTCGGCATAAAACCTCCCTGTTTTCTTTTCTTGGATGATGCATCCCACCAAAATAGTTTTGTATTGTTGACATGGACAAAATTATTATTTAGATAACACTAAAACACAAAATCCGGTGGCCGTCAACTCCCATTTTGCTGGTTGCCACTTTTCGGTTCCGAAATGCTCTAATTTGGGCCCCGCCGGTGTCGTTCAAACCCAGCGAAGACGGATAAACAAACCGCTATCAAGGAGACCTAATGGAACGAGAAACCAGTTGCCTCACATCCCGCGCCATCCTCGATTATGTCGAACAAAACACCGGCGAAGCACCATGCGAACTTATTCGAAATCTGGATCCGGAGCTTGATGAATTATCTGACACCATCGTATATTTAAAAGATCCGAACAACTGGATGTCCTGCCGCGTAATGACCA
>CAZKYZ010000451.1:0-3293 GCA_964557055.1 uncultured Desulfobacterales bacterium | reverse complement strand
CCGCCGGTGAACCACGTCTACAACCCCCTGGAATACGCCAGAGAAGCGTACGACACTTACCTGGCAAAATACGGTGCCGGCAAAAAGGAAATCGTCCTCTTCGGGATGAACCCCGGCCCGTGGGGAATGACCCAGACGGGAATTCCTTTCGGAGAAGTAGGCGCCGTGAGGGACTGGCTCGGAATCCGTAAAGGGGTACACCTGCCGCAGAAGATACATCCCAAGCGGCCGATAAATGGGTTCGACTGCCTGCGCAGCGAAGTAAGCGGTAAAAGACTCTGGGGGTGGGCAAAAAGCAGGTTCGGTACACCGGAAATATTTTTCAGTCGGTTTTTCGTGCTAAATTACTGCCCACTGGTCTTCATGGAGGCGGGTGGTAAAAACCGGACCCCGGATTCACTGCCGGTATCGGAACGGAAACCGCTGCTTGCAGCCTGTGACCGGGCGCTGCGGGAAACCGTGGCGATCATGCGCCCGGACTTTGTGATCGGGATCGGCAATTTCGCCGCCAAACAAGCCGCCCGTGCGCTGGCCGATACGGATGTCACCCTCGGCAAAATCACCCATCCGAGCCCGGCCAGCCCGAAGGCCAACAAGGGGTGGGAAAAAATCATCGAACACGAACTTGCCGATCAGGGCATACGTGTTTTTTGAAATTATGGAACCATCTGCCGGCAGCCGGTTTCCCGGGTAAACAGAAGCAGAATAAAGGAAACCACGATCCAGGCCAGCATCAGCAAAAAACCACTGCGATAGGCACCAACACTGTACAAGCGAACGCCCGCCGCCATATCACCCGTCCACATGCAGTCCAGCACCAGGCCCACAACCGGCTGCAAGGTCATGGGGCCGATCATGACCCCCATGTTGACCACACCGGAAACAGTTCCTGACAGATGGATCGGCACCGATTCCTTTGCGAATGCAAAGGTAATTATCATGCATCCTGATGAAAAACCGGTGATCATCAAAATCGCAACGAGCGGTATCAGGGCAACATCTTTTACCAAAATAATCAGTCCCCATCCGACAACGGAAATGCCGCACCCCAGAAGGTAAAGCATTTTACGGTTTTCCAGCCGATCGGAAAGCCATCCGAAAAACGGCCCGCCCACGGCCCAGGCCACCAGCAGGGCCGAAGAAAGCGCTGCGGCACTGGCCGGGGACAGCCCGTGCAGGGTCGTCAAATAGGGCACCCCCCACAGACCTGAAAAAGTGAGCACACTACCCACAATACCACCTGAAATGATAAAAAGAAGTGCCGTATTACGATAGGCGAATACCTGACAGATACCCGCGATGATCCCTATGCCGTTTTTTCCTTGCGATGCCGGAGAAGCACTCGAAAAATCCCGGAAACCCTTTTCATGGGGAAAATCCCTTACGAACAGCCAGGTTCCACACGCGACAACGATGGTTGCAGCAGCCGAAAAAAGAACGACGTTGCGCCATCCGTACTGATCCACAACGATCCGCAACGGTGTGCCGGCAAAAACGGCCCCGACAATCCCGAATAACAGCGCCAGTCCGGATATCAATGCAAAGCGATGGGGTGCAAACCAGCTTGCCGCCACCTTGAGCAGTCCCACAAAGGCAACGGCAACAGATCCGCCGATAAGCAGTCGGCCTGCAGCGGCCCATGCAAGATTCGGTGCCAGTGCAAACATAAAAGCCCCTATGGATGCTACCAAGGCTCCCAGGGTAAGGAGCCGGCGGGGCCCCCATCTATCCGCAAGTACGCCGGTCGGGATTTGCATGGCAACATAACTGTAGAAATAAAACGCTGACAGGTTCCCCAGAGCCGAGGCACTGATCTGGAAATCGCGCATCAAATCGCCGGTGATCACCGCCGGTGCCACCCTGTGGAAAAAACCGAGCAGGTACAGCATCGCCCCGAAACTCCACACGAAAAGGCCGGCGCTCATGGATGGGGTATTATCGTTACCAGATTGATTCAAATGACATCCTTTATTACTTCTTATTGAGCAATATCACATCTTTTGCGGCAAAGCTGAGTTCGGCCTGGAAACGCTGCGCAAGGTATTCAAAGGTGCTGCGACTATAAAAGCAAATATGCGTCATATCGCGAATATAGTGCCATTGACTGAAGGCATTTTTGTCAATTACCAGCTTTGTCATAACACCCAACCAACCGCCCCGGTTTAACATTTGAAATAGTGCTGCAAAATCATTGTTGGGATCGTGCAGGTGTTCCACTACTTCAGTGGCACATATGAAATCATACTGTTTACAAAAAATCGCAGGATCGTTGTAATAAAATGGATCATATAGGTCAACATGGTGACCCCGCGCTTCTAATAAAACCGACAGGGTTGGACCCGGGCCACAGCCAAAATCCAATCCCTTTTGTTTTGGAGCCAGTTTCTCCATCAGCGGCGAACATAATCGCGACAGGAATTGGCGGTAGCCCTGGTCATGTGTATCGTTTTCGTGCAAATCATAAGTTGCTCTTTCATCTTCGACGCTGAGCCAATAGCGCTTGGGGACAAAGACCAGCTTACAATCATAACAGCGCAAGTATATTCTTTTTTTATCTTCGAAAAATAAATCTGAATCATCACTGCGGCACAAGGGACAACGGGGCTGGTTGCATTCGGTTTCCATTAATGCGTTAATAAATTTTGATAAGTGACCACTTTTTTAAATCCGGGATCCTTCCATTGTCTGGCGTCAACAAGCTTGAACTCCAGATTAGCGTACTTCCCATGCGGAAATTTTTTACATGCTGATTCGATCATGTCATTAGAGCTGTCCACACCAAGGACATTGCCCTTCGGCAATTGCCCGGCTATTTCAGCCGTTATCCTACCGTCTCCGCAACCGATATCCAAAACGGATTCATAACCGTCAAGCTTACGTTTAGCAATCAGCTCTCTTGCCCAGGCCTGCTGGGCGGATAAATGCTTTTCATAATCTTTCGCATCCCAAGTATATCTGTTTTCTTGTTTCACAAATTAATTCCTGCTGCCACAGCATCGCAAAACTGTGTGGCGCGCGAAGCGGATCATCCAGCAGTGAACTGTTATGCTTTAAACGATATGCTTATTCTCCCAATTCGTTGGGAGAAAGGGTCCAAGGGTGAAAAACCAGGACCTGAGAGGCCAAGGGGTTCAGGGGCTTTAATATAAACCACAACGTCTTGTAACAATGATGAATAACTTTAAACCTTGAATTCAAAACCTGAGAACGCCTTCCATCAATGGTGCCTTTAGCTTTCCGTAGTCCTTTAGTATTTCACTCGAACCCTCGGCCCCTTGCCCGGCGGTAGGCCT
>CAZKYZ010000450.1:0-3298 GCA_964557055.1 uncultured Desulfobacterales bacterium | reverse complement strand
ACGGCCATGGTATGCATGTCGAAAACGAGATACTCTTTCTTGTCATCGATCGTCCCTCATGGTAATGGTTGTTTGTATTTTAAACCCGATCCGAACGTGAGGCCGCTGCCGATGTCGCAATCCCCCGCTCCCCTGAACACCTGGAAAGAATCCGTTGCTGCGTTTTTTGATCCGCGTGTCGTCACCATGTTGTTTCTGGGGTTTTCCGCTGGAATTCCCCTGGCGTTGATCTTCGGATCCCTTTCCATTTGGCTGCGGGAGGCCGGCGTGGAACGGTCGGCGGTTACTTTTTTCAGCTGGGCGGCCCTGGGGTATTCCTTCAAATTCGTATGGGCGCCACTCATCGACAAACTGCCGGTGCCGGTTCTGACGCGCCTGCTGGGCAGGCGGCGGGCCTGGATGCTGGTGGCCCAGTTTGCCGTGATCGCCGCTATTTTACGGATGGCCTTCACCGATCCTGCCGGCGGGCAGTCCCAGCTCACCCTGATGGCCATAGGGGCCGTGCTGCTCGGTTTTTCTTCCGCCACCCAGGACATCGTCATAGACGCCTACCGTATCGAATCGGCCGAAAGCGAACTGCAGGCCATGATGGCCGCTACCTACATCGCCGGGTACCGCATCGCCATGATCGCCTCCGGGGCGGGTGCACTCTTCCTGGCACAAAATCTTGGATCCGCCAAAGGGGTCTACTTGTACGGTGCCTGGCAGTGGACCTATGGCATTATGGCGGCCACCATGCTGGTGGGGGTTCTCACCACATTGATGATTAAGGAGCCGCCCCAGAGCAAAATCGTTACTCACAGTTATCCCGCTCGAGATTATTTTGGTTTTTTTGTTCTTTTCCTGGTTTCCGTTGTTGGTTTTATTGCCGCTTTCATTGTTACCTCTTACATACCGGCAGATGTAAAAAACTGGATAGGAGAAATCACCGGGAACCGCCACATAGGCGGTTTCATAGTCGAGACAATTCGCCTGGCAACCGGGTTGCTGGCTGCGGTTGTCATCGCGCGGCTGACCATGCGGACGAAGTTTTTCAACCGGGAAATGGTCATAGAGGGATATATCGATCCCATCCGAGATTTTTTCCGCCGCTACGGTACCGGGATGGCATTGCTGCTGCTATCGTTGGTGGGGCTCTACCGCATATCGGACATCGTCCTTGGGGTTATTTCCAACGTTTTTTATTACGACTTGGGGTTCACAAAAGGAGAGATCGCATATGTTTCCAAAACGTTTGGCATGATTATGATCATTGTCGGCGGGTTTGCGGGAGGAATCCTGTCCTTTCGCTATGGTGTCATGCGCATTCTTTTTTTAGGCGGTTTGCTGGCAGCCGCCACCAACCTGCTTTTTTTGCTGCTGGCCGAATCGGGCCACAATATGACCATGCTCTATCTGGTCATTTCCGCCGACAATCTGGCCGCCGGGTTGGCCAGTGCGGCTTTTGTCGCCTTTCTTTCAAGCCTTACCAGCATCCAATTTACGGCGATGCAGTACGCCATTTTCAGTTCCCTGATGACCCTGTTCCCCAAAATTATCGGCGGGTATTCCGGCACTATCGTGGATAGCATGGGCTACCCGACCTTTTTTAAGATTACCTTTGCTATGGGGATTCCGGTTCTGCTTCTCATCTGGCTGGCGGGGAAGCGGTTTGCGCTCAAGCAGCAATAGGGAAATGGCTTCTATTGATTGGCATGGGATCTATCCGTCTGATTCATGGATTGGGAGGTAATCCGACCTGCAAGTTTCAAGACCTGACCCCTAGCTTTTATGGTAGAACGTAATTAACAGGCCGCTCAGCCGTCGCGGGTTTTGAGGTCGGCTGCCAGTGGCAGGGTTATGTGAAATTAACCGACTGAGCCAGCAATTCAATTGAACCAAGGTTATTCCTTAATGATTTTTGATATCCGTTCTTCTCGTTCTCTGTCCGAAATGTATGGTTTTAACTTTACGTTTAGAATTCTCGCTTCTCGCTCTCTCTTTCTATAAATAGCCTTGTTAGCCATAGAAATGAGGTCATTAAAATCACACGGCTTTACCAAATAATCGTAAGCGCCCCACTTTAATGCTTCGACTGCCGACTGAATTGTAGCGTGTCCGGTGAGCATGATAATTTCAACGAGGGGATGTTTTGTCTTGAGTATCTCTAAGACACGCATGCCATCCAAATCAGGCATTTGAATATCAAGTAAAACGATATCAATGGTGTCACTCCTACCCAATTGGTTCAGCGCGTCATTTCCAGAAAAAGCACAATCAACAATGAACCCTTTTAACCGGAGCCGCTTGGCAATAGTTTCAATAAGAACTTCTTCATCATCTACCAAAAGAAAGTGGATTGATGACACTTGCCCCTCCATATATTGCCTTTTTTTCATTAGAAGCTATCTCAAAAAAGTCTTTTAGCCCAATATCTGCGTTGGGCGTTCGTTCCAAATCCTCGAAATACAGCAGTATTCCTGCGGTTTGAAACTCGCGTCCGCCTTGATCTTGAACCAAAATCCGTTTTTGAGATAGCTTCTAGTGGAATGATCCGGATCTTCAAATTCAATTCAAGAAAGGCCTTGCTTTCCGATTGTCTCCCGAACCGCCAGGACCACATCTTCGGGGCCGGGCTTAAAAATTTTTTCATGGGTAGGTGCTACGGGCACCGGGATTTGGGGAGCGCCGACTCGCTTGATCGGACCTTTGAGGGCGCCGAATGCCTCTTCAGCAACCATGGCGGCCAGTTCCGCACCAAATCCACAGAAGCGGTTGGCTTCGTGCACCACTACCAGTCGACCGGTCTTGCGAACCGAATCAAGGATACAGGCCTTGTCCAGGGGTACCAGGGACCGTATATCAATCACCTCGCAGGAGATTCCTTGCTCGCTCAAGGGTTTAAGAGCCTTCATTACAGTGTACAGGGCTGCGCCATAGGCCACTATGGTGCAGTCGGTCCCCGGTGTGACCATGCGGGCTTTACCCAGGGGCGTACGAATGTCGCCGGCCTGTACTTCACCGGGCATCCGGTAAAGCATCATGTCCTCTACAACGATGACCGGGTCCGGGTCAAATATGGCGCTGAGCAGTAACCCTTTGGCATCTTCCGGTGTGGCCGGCCAGACGATTTTCAAACCGGGACTGTGTGCTATCCATGATTCAAGGTTGTGGGAGTGCTGACTGCCGGCACCAAAGCCTACTCCGGCTTTGACCCGTATTGTCAAGGGGAAGCTGGATTTACCGCCACTCATATAGCGCAATTTTCCGGCATGGTTGACCAACATGTCGCTTGCCAGGGTAATGAACGGAAAAAACA
>CAZKYZ010000449.1:0-3306 GCA_964557055.1 uncultured Desulfobacterales bacterium | reverse complement strand
AACCTTGGCGGACTCCTTTTTTATTTTTTTGCCACTGGCAATGCCGAGGCCGGCGGAAATGGAGGTGCTGGAATGTCCGGTGGAAAAGGCGTCATACGGGCTTTCCCTCCTGCGCGTAAACCCGGCAATGCCACCATACTTTCGCAGGGTGGGAAAACGGTCGCGTCTCCCGGTGAGGATTTTGTGGGCATAAGACTGATGCCCGACATCCCATATGATTTTATCTTTGGGTGTTTCAAAAACATAGTGAAGGGCAATGGTCAGTTCAACGGCACCCAGGCTGGAAGCCAGATGACCACCGTTGGCGGAAACCACATCAACGATCAGATTCCGAATTTCGGCAGCCAGCCGAGGAAGATCCTTTCGGGAGAGCTGTTTCAATTCTGAGGGATCGTTCACACTGTTCAATAATTCGTCAGTCATGAATTTACCGTTTTTGGAATATTTTTTTAAAGTCATAGTTAAAGTAAACAATTATAACGATAATAATTTATTATGTTATTTTATTATACATACGCATCAATTTAAGGTGTTCACACGGTTATTTTTTCCGCTCCACAATAAACCGGGCAATGGCTCGCAGTGGTTCGGCCTGATCATTAAATGGCTTCAGGTGGGACAACGCATTTCCCACCAGGGTTCTAGCATAGTCTTTTGATCCTTTCAATCCCATCAGGGACGGATAGGTGCTTTTTTGCCGGTCGGCATCGGTACCGACATGTTTACCCATCACCGCAGGATCCCCTTCAACATTCAGAATATCATCAGTAACCTGGAAGGCCAGCCCGATTTTCTCTGAAAAGCGTTTCAAATTATTATTTTGAGACGGTGTACCGCCCCCCAGGAGGGCACCGGTCAAAACAGAAGCCCGTATCAAGGCACCGGTTTTCAAGAGGTGCAATGTTTCCAGTTCTTTCTGAAAAAGAGGTTGTCCCTCGGATAGAATGTCCCGCATCTGTCCGTCGATCATCCCGTATCTGCCTGCAGCCTTAGAAATTATTTCTATCGTGTCCAATAAAATATTGTTATCAAATTTGTTTTTCATGGGCGCGGAAGCCAGCACTTCGAAAGCGAGTGTAAGCAGCGCATCACCGGCAAGAATAGCGGTAAATTCGTCAAACTGGGTATGACAGGTCGGCTTTCCCCGCCTAAGGGTATCATCGTCCATGGCCGGCAAATCGTCGTGGATCAGCGAGTAGGTATGGATCAATTCCAGGGCGCAGGCTGCCGGGAGCACATCCAAACTGTTCCCGCCGACGGCTGCGGCAGCCGCCATACACAACACCGGCCGCAGTCGTTTGCCTCCGGCCGTCACTGAATAACGCATGGCAGTCACCAAACGGCTATCGACAGCGGACTGTTTTTCCAATAGGATCCTGTCAAGCTCACTATCGATCAACACGACCTGCGAGCGAAGATACCCTTGCAGATTGAACCCGTCCGGATTTGATGATGGTTTGGTTTTAAGTGACATATCTTATATTTAAACGGTCCTAAAAATCACATCGACGCCTATACATCCGACATTTCAATTTATTTCATCAATCAGCATTGCCGTTCTCTGAAATTTTGAACGGTTTTTCCATGATCTTGCCGTCCGCATCCTTCAGCAAAATGGAGACTTTCCGTTCTGTTTCATCCAAAATGTTCGAGCAGTATCTGGATAGAGAAATACCTTCCTCGAAATGGGTTATGGCTTTTTCAAGGGGGAGGTCTCCGCCTTCGAGATTTTTTATGATTTCCTCCAGTTTCTGCATTGCCTGCTCAAAGCTTTTTTTCGATGCCATCTTTTTCATCTATCCTTTCCACCTTGCAAAAAAGGGTCCCTTTGCCCAGAAGTATTTCGAGTTTATCGCCAATATCGACCATCCGGCTATCTTTTATAATTTCTGCGTCCGGGATGGTTCGAACCACACTGTATCCCCTGGTGAGAATTTCGAGGGGATTGAGGGATTCCAGTTTACCGGTTACCACCTGAAGTTCTAGATACTGTTTTGCAAGAATTCCTGAAATCATTTTTTGAAGAGATTCGCTCGCATTTTCCAGTCGTTCTCGAAGATGCCGAATCGTTTTTTGAGGGTTATGGGAACGGAGATTTTCAGCCTGCCAACGGTATCTTTCCCTTTGATGGCGGTAATACGATGTCGTCGATTGAACCAAACGGTCAAAAAGATCATCGAGAACGATCCGTTTATCCTGGATCCGTTTCTTGGGACTGATTAGGTTTCCGAGCAAGGCAGAAACCTCTTTTTTTCTTATATTCAAATAGGTAAAAAATGCAGAACGAAGCTTTTCCCGAAACAGTTGGCATGTCTGGGTGAGCACGCGCTGTTCCGGAACTGCGATTTCGGCGGCCGCTGACGGTGTTGGGGCGCGCTGGTCGGCAACGTAGTCCGCAATCGTATAGTCGGTTTCATGTCCCACGGCGGAAATCACCGGAATTTCCGAATGGTGAATGGCTCTGGCAACGATTTCGGAATTAAAAGGCATCAGGTCCTCCAGCGATCCACCACCACGGGCCAGAATGATCAGGTCTGAATCGGAACGATTGTTGACCAATTTAAGGGCTTCGCTAATTTCGTTCGCTGCATGGTCTCCCTGGACTGCCACCGGCACGATCTCAATGGCCACATTAAAAAACCGGCGTTCCAGCACCCGAAGCATATCGTGAACCACGGATCCGCTGGGTGAGGTGAGTAACGAAATTTTTTTGGGAATTGTAGGAAGTGGTTTTTTATTGGAATCATCAAACAAACCCTCGCCAGACAACTTTCGCTTTAGCTGCTCGAAAGCAACCTGCAGGGCGCCGACGCCACAAGGCTCCAAATGTTCCAGGATGATCTGATAGGTACCGCGCACCTCATAGACACCTACACGTCCCAGGCCATTGATGGAGATGCCGTCTTCCAGCGAAAACTTCAGGTTTCTGCGCTGCGCCTGGAACAATACGGCGTTGATCTGGGCTTTTGAATCTTTCAGTGTAAAATAAGCATGACCGGAAGAAGGTATTCTTAAGTTAGAAATTTCTCCATTTATCCATACTATAGGGAACTCATTCTCAAGTAATGATTTAATATTTAGGGTCAGTTCGGAAACCGTATAAACGTTTCGGAAACGATCGGTGTATACATTTAAGTTCATAATGTCTGATGGGTGATGGTTGTCAATGTTTCCCTATAACGTCTGATAAGATATATTATGTAAACTTTTATAGGGTGGCCGATAGGCTACTGTATAAAAATTTACATAATATATATGGAAGCTTCATTGGTGTTTGTGGTTCCTTTTGTATAATACATATACAGA
>CAZKYZ010000448.1:0-3326 GCA_964557055.1 uncultured Desulfobacterales bacterium | reverse complement strand
TTGTTCATATTGATGTTGGCCTGGTGCAGCCACCAGCGTTTGACGTCGGTTACGGCAAACCCTTCATCCTCCACATGGCTGCGGATATGCCGCTCGGCGATGGGGCAAACCTCCTTGAACACTTTGCGGCCGTTCTGGAAAAACAATTTGCCATTCCCGAACGGATCGACATCGTTGACGCGGCTGACGTAACCGAAATTTGAGCGTACATTGCTGGAAAATTGCGTCATGGCACGGATGCTGATAATGTCGAAACGCTGCTTTGCCGTGCAGGTGTCGGCCCGTTCTATAATCGTCGCCGTGGCCACATCACCAAAAATGAAATGAACATCGCGATCACAGTAATCGACCTGCGGAGAAGTCAACTCGGGATTGATCAGCAAAACCGCACGGGCGGTGCCGGCAGCCACCATCTCGTAGCCGCGGTGCAGGGCAAACGTGGCGGCTGAACAAGCCACCAGCATATCGAAACCGAATCCCTGGATACCGAGTTCCTGCTGCACCTCGATGGCAATGGCAGGATAAGGTCGCTGGGTATAGGCGCAGGAGACCACGACCGCATCGATATCGGCGACTGTTTTTCCAGCAGCCTGTATGGCTTTGCGGGCGGCGTGCACCGCCATTTCGGCCTGGTCGGACAGTTCGTCATCGCCACGCTCGGGAATCCGGGGGCGCATCCTGTCGATATCCAGTATGCCTTCCTTGACGTATGCATAGCGCTGCCGGATACCCGATGCCTTAACGATAAATTCCACCGAAGACAGCAGTTTGGATTCCTGCCGACCGGCTTCAATCTCGTCCGCGTTCCGCTGGTTATACCTTTCGGCCCAAGCATTGTAAGCGTTGACAAGCTCTTCATTGCTGATGACATGCTCGGGAGTCCACAACCCGGTTCCGCTGATAACCACGGGGTTTGCTTGTACAGTCGACATGGCAGGCTAATCCTTTCGTAATCGGTTTCGTCGCCGACACTTATAAAGGATCACCCGAAATTTATAAAGCGAAAGATGTACGTCAATTGTAAAGCTTTTGTCACAGCCCCCGCTTACCGGCCATCGCCATCATCTGGCTTACCGTATCGGGAGGTGGTTCTCGGTAGGCGGTGCCGGGCTTCGGTATCAGCTTGATGGCTTCTTCCGGGCAGTCCGTAACACACAGGCCGCACCCGATGCATCGGTCGCCATTCACTTCGGCGACATTGTCCGCATTCATGTCGATGGCACGCATCTGACAGCGCTCCAGACAAATTTCGCAGCCGGAGCATTCATCACCGCAAACGGTTGCCGTATAATTGGAAAACACGATTTCGGCCGGTTTGGGATGCTTGTTGAGCGCCCTGAGAACACCACAGCAATCGCCACAACAATTGCACATACCGGAAGGGTTTTGAGAAGTGGCCGGTTGCGTCACCAGGCCTGCCTCCCGGCAGTTGCCGAGGATACCAATGGCTTCCTCCAGGGAAACCTCCCGACCGATACCGCGATCCAGATAGTACTGCCCCATGGAACCGAACATAAAGCAGGCCTCCATGGGCTTACCGCAGCCTTCTTCGACAACCGCGACCCTTTTGCGGCAGATGCAGTCAGTGACGACGATTTTCGGTTTACTTTTCAGGATTTCCACGGCATCGTCGTAACTGGCAACATGGCGGGTCGTATCAATGGACCGGTTCACGGGAATGGTACGCAGGAAATAATCAGCACCGTTCTGCATAGCCACGTCAAAGCCTTCTTCAAAATATTGGGCAACCATCTCAGCCAGTTCCCGCTTGAGATCGCCCACCTGAAACTCAAACAGCCCATGAACAAAGGGGATGGCCGCGTATCTGGCGGTATCGCCTTTTTTCAGACGAAACAGCAAACCCCGATCGGCCATGTCCTCAAGGTGCACTGCAATTTTTTTCAACGGTTGATCCAGGCCTTGGGCAACCATTTCCGCAGCAGTCAGCTGGTGACTCAGGGCCAGGAACAGCGAAGCATCTTCCTCGCTAAACAAATATTTGAGAATATCCATTTCAATGCCGGATTCGGTGGCCGGAAACCCCATGGAATAGGTGTCCAGTCGCTGCTGTAGTTGTCTGTAAATATCTGTCATGTTGATCTCCTTTTTGTTAATCTGTTTTCCTGAACAGGCGGCACCGTACCGGTTACGGAAGGATATAGGGCCATCCGGAAAGTTTTTTCCTATTAGAGGTTTAGTGTCCACATAAAAAAGTGAATTATGGACGAAAACCTGAACTTCGTAAAGCGTTTGTTCAAAATCAGGATCATCCTGATCGCGCAGCCACGACCTGCCTATCGTATGTCATATCCGACTGCCGCCAGGACGCCTGTCATTTTCGGCGGTTTCCTTCCGGAAAACCGGAATGCCGAAACGCGCCGCTGATCATTTTTTCGCTTTCAATAAATCAATCTTTATGGTAGTTGTTTTTTAGATAAACCGTTGGCCAACATTACGTACCGCGATCCATCCATACATATTTTTATACCGCACAGGGGTTTCAGCAGAGGCAGCAACCATGACAATAGATAAAAAAGCGATCGAAGAATTCATCAGCGCGCAGGTCAAGATATGGAAAACCCGAGCGGAATGCCATGTTCCGGTGATTACGGTTTCCAGCCAGCCCGGCAGCGGGGGGCATGTAATTGCTAAACTGGTTGCCGAACAGCTTCGCATAACCCTGTTCGACCGCGAAATTGTCAAGGGTATCGCCGATAGCGTCCGCATCAGCGATACGGTCATCGCCTCCATGGAAAAAGAACGTCTTTCCGGTGTCGAGGATTTTATTTCTTCCCTGATGGATGATCGCTATCTGTGGCCGGGCTTGTACCTGGAACATCTCATCAAGGTGGTTTCCGCCATCGCCAGCCACGGAAGTGCTGTGATCGTCGGCCGGGGAGCCAACTTTATTATCCCCCCGGACGAATGTCTGCGCATTCGCGTGATAGCCTCTTTGGATAAGCGCATAGCCAACGTGGTCCGCAAGTATGGTGTCACTGAGGAAGAGGCCAAACAGCGGATCCTTAATCGTGAAAACAAACGCAAGGCCTTTATCCGCCAGTCCTTCAAAACCGATGTCGGGGACCCCTGCCACTACGACCTTGTTATCAATACGGGTAAGCTGTCCATCGATGCCAGCGTAGGGAGCATTATCGGAGCCATTATCGGCAGTAAGGATTTGCCAGCAACCAAATAAACCCTATAGTTGCATAAAAAACATGGCGACGAGAGTTAAGGTGTCTAAAAATATCGTAAAAACAGAATATACGCAACCCGATCAGGACTTTACCGTGGGTGAGTATAAGGATCTTGTCTGTTTTACGCCA
>CAZKYZ010000447.1:0-3326 GCA_964557055.1 uncultured Desulfobacterales bacterium | reverse complement strand
AAGATTTCGGTCATTGCATTGGAACCTTATTGAGGCAGGCGATACAACAGCTTTGACGGGCAGATGGCCGTCCTGTTCAAACAGTATGCCGAAGAAACACACAGCGGGACTTTCCCGGGAGAAAACATTCATGCCGGATGTCTGCTAAAGTCCTGGAGGCTATTGCGGATCGGGGAGCTTCTTCAGCATGCATACCGCGGACTTCGGGCAGAGGCTGACAAATTCAGCTGTCGACTGCATTCCTTCCGGTGCCTGGGTGCGGTCGATAACCCGATATCCCTGTTTTTCAAAGAACGCATGTGCCGTCGTGGTCAACAGATAGAGGGCCTTTACCTCCATGATGCGGGCATAGCGTTCAATGGCCTCAACCAGTCTTGCAGCCATTCCCTGCTTTCGGTGTGGGCTTTTTACCGACAGCGAACGCAGCAGGGCCGTCTCTCCGCCCATCTCCAGGCCGACGACGCCTACGACAGCATCCCCTTTGCGCGCGGCGATGAAATGGCGCAGGCTTCCCACCGTCAGATCATCTGTATGCAGACCGCCTTCCCGGATCAGATCCATTACGGCGGCATCTTCCCCCGGCCGAACACCGCTGAACGTAACCGTTAGAATATCATCAACATTCATTGGTAATCTCTCCTCTCTTTATTGGCAGGAACTACGTTTTCATTTTCTGGCAGACAGAGCAGATATGGGTGCTGCGCTGACCGACAACCAGGCATTTTACCGCATTTCCGCAACGTGGGCAATCCTCGTCGGTGCGGCGAAAAACGTTTAACTGCTCGCGGTTTTGGCCGGATTTCCTGCCGATGGAATAAAAATTGGACGCCCCTTTCCCGAGGGTTGTTCCAAAGTTTTTCAATCCTTTCCGAAGGACCTTGCGAATGGCCCGGTGAAGCCGTTTCGATTCTGCGGGGGTCAAACCGGCTGAATTTCGAAGGGGATGAATACGGGCTTCCCACAGGGCTTCATCCACATAAATATTGCCGAGCCCTGCCAGGAAGCGCTGATCAAGCAGGAGCGGTTTTATCTGCCGGCTACGGGATGCCAGCATGCCGGTCAGACTTCTGGCCGTAAATCCGGAACCGAGCGGTTCCGGACCCAAGCAGCCGACAATTATATCGGGATCGGGCACCAGGGAGAATCGGCCGAATTTGCGGGTGTCGAAAAAGAGTAATTGCCGTTTGTCGTCCAGGCGAAAAACCACGTGGTCGTGTTTCGAGCGCCTGGTACCGGCCGGCTGCAGGTGAAACCGTCCGGTCATGCGGAGATGCACGACAAGGCAGTCTTGCGGTACGAGGTGAAAGACAATGTATTTCCCCCTCCGGGTAATGGCTTTGATCTGGCGGCGACTGATTTTTCGGCAAAAATCATAGGAATGATGGGTATCGATTGTTCTGGGCCAGAAAACCCTGGCACCCGTAATGGTCGCACCCTGCACCCCCGCCGCGATCATATCATTTACCACGGTTTGTACTTCCGGCAGTTCCGGCATCAAGAAACCTTTCTTAATCGCTGAAAGGCAGCAATGTACTAGATGCAGCCATACGATTCAACCGTTTTCATTGTTTTATGCGTCGGGCGCATGTTTTTCGGATTTCCGCCCTGTCGTTGCACCGATGGCGTCTGTTGTGGTAATACACCTGTCTGAAAGATGCGACAGCATGCATATGGTAGCCATTACAACCATTTGGTTGGATTATCCGGGATCTGCTTCAGGTCCAGGACCAGCAGGAGTTAACATGGGCAATATAAAACTGAGACAGTTACCGTTACAGGTTTTTGAAGGAAGCTCTTCCCCGGCCGGCCTGTATGCCCGCCAGAAATGGATGGGAGAATCAAACCACAGACGCTGGCATAAGGATTTCAGCAACACGGTGGCGGCCCTTGCGGCAAAGCAAGCCCCGGACGGCTCCTGGGACGGTTCCGTGGGGGAAACGGCGAAACGTCTTTTCGGCCTTCATCTCACGGTACGGGATGCGGACGGTGTCGTTGAGAAAGGTTTGGACTGGCTGCTGGCGCAACTGTCGAAAGAAGACGACAGGGACCGTATTGCCATGCCCACCTGTCCCGGAAGAGGCACTGTGGAAGGGCTGCCTTTTGTGGTTAGTACAAAAAGGACGTTTTTGGCCGGGGTGACCCTGTTTCTGGCCACCATATTCGGCCGGGGGGAATGATCCCGATATCCGGGAACAATATCAGAACTGCTGTCGTTTGATAAAACGGCAGACACGCCCGTGGATGGATACGGCCGCGGCCCACAACCTGTTCCGGGCAATCGTTGTGCATCCGGATTTTGTCACCCATGATGCCGCCATTTCCCATGTGAAACACCTGGCCGAAGAGCAGACATTTTCCGGTAACTGGGGAGAACCGGTATCCTTTTACCAGACCTTCAATGCCCTGGCCCATATGGATCTGCCCCAGGCGAATGAACAGATTGAAAAGGCGCTGGCGATGATCGTGCACTCCCAGAATGGTGACGGCTCATGGGGCGGCGGGGAACCGGAATGGAATACATTTTTAACGGTACATGCACTAAAAAACAAAGGCTATTTGTAGAACGGTTGAGGCGGCGGCCTTTTTTTACTCGGCCAGATCGAGGATCTCCGCCCGGGTGGTGCGGATCAGCTCCGCCGGTGTCATCCTCATCATGGCATTGATGTCTCCCCCACCGCCATAAAGCATGTCCAGTTCCATGACAGCCTTATCGATCAATGTGCGCATCTTTTGAGCGTGTCCGAAAGGGGGCATGCTGCCCACAATATACCCGGTGCATTCCAGGGCCTGATCGGCACTGGCGAATTTGATCCGGTTGCGGCCCACTCCCAGATAAACGGCTACCTTGCGGCGGTCCACCCGGGCCAGCCCGTTGTTGATCACCAGCAGGGGGCTGCCGTTTACCTGAAAAACCAGCGATTTGACGATCTGGTCGGTGTTTACCTTCAGGGCTCTGGCGGCATCTTCCACCGTGGGCGTATGCTCGGCCATGGGCAGGATGGTGGCCTCAATTCGGCAGTTGTCGATAAACTCCCGAAGGTCTTTGCTGCTTCTTTGCGGCATTAATGTGATCCTTTTTTTTAGGGTAATTCGCGGTACGCGGCTGCCTAAAAAGCCCCTTAATTATTGCGCTGAAAGATTCTGTTTTCAACCCTTTTTATGAAAGAAACATTTCCGAAGTCGTACCATTCATGGTTTGATCCGGTTTACCCGGGGAATTCCTGATCCGTCACTGATGTAAGAGGGTCTGTTGGATTCACCCTTATCGTTACATAAAAAACATGGCGAAGAGAGTTAAGGTGTCTAAAAATATGGTAAAAACAGAA
>CAZKYZ010000446.1:0-3338 GCA_964557055.1 uncultured Desulfobacterales bacterium | reverse complement strand
CTTCCGATCTGATTGGACGACTTTTAACATTCAAATGACCAACCCCCTTATTACACTGCTGGTTTTGCTGCTGCTTTCCGGTTTTTTCTCTTCCGCAGAGATTGCCCTTTTTTCGATCAGCCAGACCCGTGCCCGGCACATTGCCAAAAGCGGCCTCAAAACCGACAAGCTGATCGCGAAACTGAAAGCCAACCCGCACAAGTTACTGACAACCGTCCTTATCGGCAACAATGTGGTTAATGTGGCTGCGGCGTCTCTGGCGACTTCCCTGACCATAAATCTTTTCCCTGACTATGCCGTGGGGGTGGCCACCGGGATCATGACGTTCCTGATTCTGGTGTTCGGAGAGGTGTTCCCGAAATCGTTGGCCACGCGCAACAACCTCATGGTTGCCAGAATTGCCATCTATCCCATATACTTGTTGTCAATTCTCTTCTTTCCGATAGCCATATTTCTAAATTTCATACCAAAGATTACCGGCCGCCTCCGAAAGACACCATCCGTCACCGAAGCAGAACTTAAAACGTTTGTGGATGTGGTGAAAGAAAAAGGGCAGATCAAGGCGGAAGAAAGAGAATATATCCATAACATTTTCGAATTCGACGACACCAATGCCTCGGAAATAATGACACCGCGAGCTGATATGTTCGTTCTGGAAAAAGAATTACCGATTGACCTGCAATCCGTTGTAAATTCGGGATTTTCCAGGATTCCGGTTATTTCGGACGGCATTGACGACGTCACCGGAATTATGTACATCAAAGACCTTCTGTTGCATATGTCCACCAGCAAGGAAGTCCCTGAAGCAAAAAAAATTATGCGGGAGCCCTATTTTGTTCCGGAGAACATGAAACTGGATAAACTGTTTCACCAGTTTAAAAAACGAAAAAACCATATGGCCATTGTTGTCGATGAACACGGTGGCGTTTCCGGCCTGATTACTCTTGAGGATGTTCTGGAGGAAATCGTCGGTGAAATCTCCGACGAAACAGACAGAATCGAACAATACATTGTCAAAATGGGGAAAAATGAATGGCGTGTTTTGGGGAAAACGGATATCGAGGAAGTAAACGAAGCCATTCCGATGTCCATTCAGGATACCGCGGAATATGACACCTTTTCCGGCTATATTCTCAATACCATTGGGAGAATCCCGGATGTCAAAGAGGAAATTACCATCGGAGATTTCACTGTCATCGTGAAAGAAATGGATGGCAACCGGATAAACGAATATATTATCCGACAGGGACAGAAATGATCCCATGGAGATGATCGACGTTGTTACACCGGGAGGAGAGTTTACCGGAAAAACCTTACCAAGAGATAAAATCCATGAAAACGGCGCCTGGCACCGGACTGTCCACATCTGGGTTTGCGATCAAAAAGGCAGCGTCCTCCTGCAGAAACGTTCGGCGGAAAAAGACTCCCACCCGAGCATGTGGGATGTCTCCTGTGCCGGGCATATCGAAAGCGGTGACACCAGTATCAATGCGGCCATCCGGGAGCTCGATGAAGAGCTCGGCATAGCAGCGGAACCGGGTGAGCTGTATCTGTTGTGCACGCTGCCCAGTACATTCGTTCTTCAGAACGGCCGGTTTATAGACAACGAATGGGTGGATGTCTATCTCTTGCGAAAGGACATTGCAAGCATATCATTGAAGCTGCAGAAGGAAGAAGTAGAAGCCGTTGACCTGATCCCCATAGACGAGCTGGAAAACCGGATTCTTCGTAAAGACCCCCAGCTGGTCCCCCATCCGGCGATCCATGCCGCCCTGTTGGAATATATTGCCGACAGCGTAAACAAGTCTCTCCCGTAAGCCGGACGGGTCTGCATCAGGAAAGCAGGCATACATGATATGAGCAATATCCGTTCAGAATTTAATCACCGGCCGTTTTCAAGGAAGTACATCGTCACAAGCCCCTTCCCCTTTACCTCGATGGGCGCACGTTCGGTAAACGAGAACTTGTCTTTTAGGAGGGAATAGGTCTTCTGGGATACGTTGATCCGCATTGGCTCCGAAGCGGATTCCATCCGGGAGGCCATGTTGATGGTGTCTCCGAATACGTCATAAATATATTTTTTTATCCCGACAACTCCGCCCACAACCTTTCCGGTATGCATACCGATCCGGACGTTCCAGTTGATGACCGAAGTCATATTGCGGTTGTCGAGATATACCAGTATTTCCATGGCCGATTTTAAGATGCGCTCGGCATTCTTTTTATGTGGCAGCGGCATGCCGCAAAGTGCCAAATAGGCATCACCGATTGTTTTGATCCGTTCACACTGATGTTTTTCGATGATGTTGTCGAAAGCGGTAAATATCTCGTTCAACTCCGAAATAAGGGTCACCGGATTGATTTCAGCCGATTTCCTTGTAAAACCGACGATATCCACAAAACAGACCGTCACATCGTCAAAAATCTTCGGTTCGGTTTTGCCGTAATCCTTCAAGTCCTGCACCACCCGTACCGGTAAAATATTCAACAGTAGGCGATCGGAACGCTCTTTCTCCGCTTCCACCTGTTCCTTTAATTCAAGAATATTCAGATTTGCTTCCGCAAGTTTGAATTTCTGTTCCTCCAGCAGCTGGTTTTGCTCTTCCAGGGTTTCTTTCCTTTCGAGCAAGTCCAGATTGGCATCGGCCAGTCTGTAGTTACCCCTTTGACCATGTTCCTGGAAGGCTTTCATTTTCGCCGTTAACCGCATATACAGGAAGAGCAACACACCACAGGCTACACAGAGCAACACGACGACAATATCCGATGCCATTTGGCCTTCCAATCTGGTTGGTTAAAAGCGGATTTCCTCAAAACCGGGCGGTCTATCCTTTAACACGTTCAACGTACTGCCCGGTACGGGTGTCGATTTTGACAATTTCACCTTCCTCGACAAATGGCGGGACCTGAATGGTGAGGCCCGTTTCGAGGGTTGCCGGTTTGGAATCTCCGGAAGCGGTATCACCTTTCACCCATGGATCGGCCTGCTTGATTCTTAATTCAACGAAATTCGGCAGTGTCAGGCCGATGGGACGGCCTTCAAAAAGAAGAACACTGCAGACCGTATTTTCTTTCAGCAGATCCTTGGCATCCCCGACCTGTTCCGCTGACATAAATTCCTGTCCATAGGTACTTGAATTCATAAAACAGTATTGGTCTCCATCAGCGTATAGGTATTCCATATCCTGTTCTTCCAAGTCCGCTGAATTGAATTTTTCCCCCGACCTGTAAGTACGGTCGAATATGGCGCCGCTTATCATATTTTTCAGCCGGCATTTATACAGGGATTGCCCCTTACCCGGTTTCACGAAATCAAACTGCGTAATGACGTGTGGGGC
>CAZKYZ010000445.1:0-3344 GCA_964557055.1 uncultured Desulfobacterales bacterium | reverse complement strand
TTCATTTCCGGAAATCGCCTTAGACGTTGTTAGGGTTAAAATGAACCATATCATATATTGTCTTGGTTGTTTATTTTTTAGTTAGTGCCCATCCAGAAATGGTAGATTTTGGTTCCCCGCTGAGAAGCACGGGATCTTCGACAGGGCGAGGCCTGAGCGTTTTTGAAACCGGAGGAATAGCGTGCTATTTCGAGGATTTCAAAAAAGCGAAAACGCAGCTCCGGGCCAAAAGATGCCGTTTGTGGACGGACACTATCTAAAGGCCCATGAACTTGGCCGCAATCCCCTTCATAATCTCGTTGGTTCCGGCAAAAATGGACATGACCCGCACATCGCGCAGCGCCCGGACAATCGGGCAGCTCTCCAGCATACCAGCATCCCGGTAAAGTTCCAGGCAGCGATTGGCAGTGCGCCATACCATGTCGGTCACCCAGTATTTGGCCATGGAAGTTTCGGTAATGACCTCCTTGCCCTCCATGTGGTCCACCGCCAACTTGTCCACAAAAGTCTGTCCCAAGCGCAGCTCCGTTGCCATCTCCACAAGGGCGAACTGAATGGACTGTGATCTGGTAAGCGGCCTTCCGGATACGATGGTCTCTTTCAGAAACGCAGTGGTTGTATCCAGTATATAGCCTGCCGCAGCCTGGGCCATCAGAGCTGTGATTAGGCGTTCCTGCTGCAACTTCTGCATCAGCATCAGAAACCCCCACCCTTTCTCTGCCAGCCGATTTCCGGCCGGGATCCGGCAGTCGGTGAAAAACAGCTCGGTTGTGTCTTGAGCGTGCAGCCCCATTTTATCGAGCTGTTTTCCCCTGGCAAAACCGGCACGATCGGCCTCCACAAGATAGAGAGAAATGGCCTGGTGCGGGTTCTCCACCTCCGGGTCCCGCGCGGCCACAACGATCAGATCGGCATTGATACCGTTGGAAATAAAGGTTTTTGATCCGTTGATGACTACCTGATCACCATCTTCAACAGCCGTAGTGGTCATACCGGCCAGATCGCTGCCGGCACCCGGTTCCGTCATGGCGATGGCGGTGACGATGTCCCCATTGACGCACCCCGGCAGGAAGTCCTGCTTCTGCTTCTCGTTTCCAAAAGCTTCGATATAGGGCACGATGATGTCGCTGTGCAGCGGGGCAACGAACCCGTTGCACCGCGCCCTGAGCAGCTCTTCGATAACAACGATCGAATAACGGAAATCACCGCCCATGCCCCCGTATTCCCGCGATACGGCCGTGCACAAGAATCCAGCCCGCCCCAGTTTTGTCCATACTTCCCGGGGCACAATCTTATCCTGCTCCCATTTATCAGCGAAGGGAGCCGCCTCCTTGTCCATGAAGCCCTGCAGGCGTTTTCGAAACGCCTGGTGTTTTTCCGTGTATGTCAATATTTCCATTCAGCCTCCGAAAGAAACGTCCAGGATGTCTACTGCGGCGGATCCTGACGCCGCAATGGCATCCATCTTCCCGAAAGTAACGGGCAGTTTGTTGTTGATGAAAAAATCGGCCGACTTGAGCTGACCATCATAAAAAGCAGCGTTTCTGTTGCCGGCGATCTTTTTGATGAGTTCCTCACCGGATTTTACGGCCGTCAGTTTTTCGAGCTGCTTCGCGGCAATGGTGGCCCGCCACAACAGCATCCAGGCCATGACAACATCCCCTACTATCTCTAAGAATGGTGTTGCATGGGCGAATGCCGTCTTGAATTCCGCGGACAAGGCTTTCCGGCCCAGATGTATGGCGATTTCCCCAAGACGGTTGGCCGCTTTCTCCGTGCTGCCGGCCATCGCTTCCAGTTCCGGTATTGCCTTGGCCCTGGACGTCACCGCAAGGATCTCTTCCAGAAAGTTCATAAATACCGTGCCCTTTTTCATCCCCAGCTTGCGGGCTAAAAAATCGATTGCCTGGATACCGTTGGTGCCTTCGTAAATGGAGGCGATCCGCACGTCGCGCAGCAGCTGTTCGATGGGGTAGTCCATAGTGTACCCATAGCCGCCGTATACCTGCATGGCCTGAGAACAGATTTCAAACCCCTTGTCGGTACAGTAGGCCTTGATAACCGGGTTTAACAGGTCAAGCAGATCTTTGTGGTAAGCTTTCTGCTCCTCGTCGTCCGTACAGGCCTGTTTGTCGAAGCAAAGGGCACCGAAATAGAGCAGGCTGCGCATGCCTTCCACATAGGCTTTGATTTCCAGCAGCATCCGTCTGACATCCGGATGATGCAGAATCGGCACCTGGGGGGCATCTTGGTCAAACGTTTTTTCAAGGTCCTTGCCCTGGCGTCGCTCTCGGGCATAATTGACGGCATACAGGTACGCTGTGGATGCACTGGAAAATCCAATTCCTCCCACCAGGAGCCTGGCAACATTCATCATGTGAAACATCACCCGCATGCCCTTGTTCTCTTCACCCAGAAGCAACCCCTGGCACCCGCCTTTGCCACCAAAAGTCATGCTGCAAGTAGCACTTGCATGAATACCCATCTTCTCTTCGATACCGGTGCAGACCACGTCGTTGGGCTCTCCGAGGCTGCCGTCCGGATTGACCCGGATCTTGGGTACGATGAAGAGTGAAATTCCCTTCGTGCCCGCGGGTGCCCCTTCTATACGGGCCAGTACCGGATGAATAACGTTTTCCACCAGATCGTTCTCGGCCCCGGTAATAAAAATTTTGTTGCCGGAAATCGAATAAGTACCATCGTCATTTTTCACCGCCGTGGTGGTCAGGGCGCCCACATCGGAACCGGCCCCGGATTCCGTCAACACCATGGTACCGCCCCAGATACCGGTATACATCTTTTTTAAAAAGAGATCCTTTTGTTCCTGGGTCCCGAAAACTTCAATCATCTCCCCGGCACCGAAACCTCCCCAGCCATACAGGGTAAACGCGTAATTGGCGCCCAGCAGATAATCGCTGACTGCCTGGGCCAGGATATACGGCAACCCCTGGCCGCCCAGCTCCGGATCGGCGGTCATGGCGGTCCATTCGCCTTCCACCAGAAGCTTGAAAGCCCGGTGAAAACAGGCCGGCACCTTTACCTGGCCATTTTCGAAGGTCGCCCCTTCACGGTCCCCCTCCACAAAAGTGGGCAGGATCTCTTTCACCGCCAGGTTGCGCGCTTCGTCGATGATCATGCCGATGGTCTTCTTGTTGAACTCGGCATAACGTTCATGCTCGCAAAGGGTGTCTGCTGCAAACTGTTCATACAAAACAAAATCGATGTCCCGTCGATCCGCAATTACCTGCGCCATGATGCCCTCCCCCATCCTTTCTGATTAGAAGCTATTTCAAAAAAGTCTTTTGGCCCAATATCTGCGTTGGGCGTTCGTTCCAAATCCTCGA
>CAZKYZ010000444.1:0-3356 GCA_964557055.1 uncultured Desulfobacterales bacterium | reverse complement strand
TCAATACCACAGCATTCTGTTTCGTCGTAGTAACATGTGTTCGAGGCCCTAATGGAAATGATGAACGAAAACATTAAACATTTAGCTGTAACCGATCGTAATAAAAAAGTTATTGGTGTTGTTACAAATCAGGATCTTTTGACCGCCCAGGGCCAGTCTCCCTTTTTTCTTATACGTGAGATTCAAAATGCTGAATCGTTCTCCGATATACAGGGAATCCATTCACGTTTGCCGAACATCATTCAAACCATTATCAACAGTGGTGCCAAGTCAAAAAACGTGAACCGCATGATCACCACCATTTCGGACGCCACCCTCCGGAAAATTATCCGTTTTGCCATTCAGGAATTGGGTGAACCGCCGGTGGATTTTGTATTCATGATACTGGGCAGTGAAGGGCGTAAGGAGCAGACCCTGAAAACGGATCAGGATAATGCCATCATTTTCGAAGATGTTCCTGAAACAGATCAAATTCGCGTAATGCAATATTTCCTTAAGCTCGGAGCAGGAATCTGCGACCGGTTAAACGATGCCGGCTATGTTTATTGTGACGGCGGCATCATGGCAAAAAACGAAAAGTGGTGCCAATCGCTGTCTCAATGGAAACAGGATTTTTCGCAATGGGTTCATGCCGCATCTCCAGAGGCATTGCTTCAGGCAAGTATCTTTTTCGATTTCCGGGGAGCATACGGAAATTTTAACATGATCGACGAACTGCGTGATTTTCTGTTCAGTTTGTTGAAAGGATGGGCCGGTTTTTTTCGGCATATGACTGAAAACGCCCTCTACTTCAAACCGCCGCTGGGCTTTTTCCGAAACTTTGTTGTGGAATCAAAAGGGGAGCACCGAAATGAATTCGATATCAAAGGCGCAATGATGCCGATTGTCGATTTTGCCAGAATTTTTGCGCTGAAATATAAAATCCCGGAGACCAATACCCAGGAAAGATTGGAGCAGCTTTTTCAACTGTCCGTTCTGACCGAAACAGAATACGAAGAACTGGATCAATCGTACAGTTTTCTGATGCAGCAACGCTTTCTCGGTCAGATTACAGACATACTGGAAGAACACACACCCCCCAACAATTATATCAATCCAAAATTACTGTCCAGTATTGAGCAGACCATGCTCAAGGAAATTTTCAAAAAAATTGAGAAATTTCAGTCCATGTTGGAATTCGAGTTCACTGGGCTTACCTGAAAAAGCAAGTACTGCCGTTTTCTCGTGTCCCCCCGATTTTGTGCCTTTCCACATATATATTTTCATGATAAACAGCACCAAATCTTTCGATGCTGGTGTAAAGGGTGGATAATGTGCGCAAGCAGATAAAAGAAATACTGATTCTCGAAAAATTGGCGAATTCACCCTGGGTTGAGAAGGTGGTTTCCCGATTCCAGGTTCCAACACACACAGTGGCGGACCAGCAGGCCGTTTACGAGCGTATCCAGCGGGAAACAGATCCCATCGCGGCAGCCAAGAAAATCCTGTTTCTGACCGAGAACAACGGCGCATTCTTCCGAAAATGTCCGGGCACAAAAGAATACATTTGTTGTGATTACAAAATATTACACATTGGGACCTTCTGTACAATGGACTGTTCCTACTGCATTTTACAGTCTTACTTCCATCCCCCGATTCTGCAGCTTTTCCTGAACATAGACGATATGTTGGCTGAACTCGATGCTGTTCTCGGTCAAGAGAATACATATCGAATTGGAACCGGAGAATACACCGACAGTCTCATCTGGGACGAATATCTGGATCTATCCCGCATTCTCGTTGATCGATTTGCAAGACAACATCACTCGATCCTGGAACTGAAAACCAAGACAATCAACGTGGATGGATTGCAAGGACTGCGGCACAACCGGAAAACGATACTTGCCTGGTCGGTGAATACTCCCGCTATTATCAAGAGTCAGGAAAGATCTACGGCTTCCCTTTCCGCAAGGCTGCAGGCCGCGGCAACATGCTGTAGATGGGGATATCCGGTCGCTTTCCATTTTGATCCGCTGGTGATTTACGAAGGGTGTGAAAAGGAATATGATCAGGTGATACGGCATATCTTTGCCGCCGTTTCCCCCCGGGACGTTGTTTGGATCAGTCTGGGGTCATTCCGGTTTATGCCTTCCTTGAAACCGATTATTCAGAACCGTTTTTCCAGATCCAAAATTGTTTACGGTGAATTTATACCTGGTATGGATGGGAAAATGCGTTATTTCAAACCATTACGTAAAAAACTATACCGGAGTATTATGGCATCCATCCGGGAGGTCGCGCCGGATGTTCTGGTCTATTTTTGCATGGAAGACAGCGATGTGTGGCAATCCGTAATGGGTTTTGCTCCGGAGGAGGAGGGCGGACTGGGCAGGATGCTGGATGAAAGTGCCAAAAAACATTGTGAGTTGTCATCCAACTGTAATCCATCGAAGGCTTCTGCATAAAAAATTTTAGCGCATCTCCAAAAGCGTAGACCCAGGATTCCGAGGTTCGATTGAATCTTTGCACCGGCGGCGCTATACTTATATCTCCCGCCCAACCGGGAGAACTAAGCACTATTCGAGACGAAACATGCTGCGAATTCTCACCTTATCCGTTTTGCTGGTCGGCCTTTTTTTTAACAACGCACCGGCCGGGGAGTGCCACCGGGTGCGATATGTCATTGATGGAGATACCATCATCCTGGCAAATGGCAGCAGGGTCCGCTATCTGGGGATTAATACGCCGGAAATAGCTCATGACGAACAATCGGGCGAACCGCTGGGAGATGAGGCTCGTGAAGCGAATCGCAATATGACCGAGGGTAAACAGGTATATCTTGAATATGGCCAGAAGCGCAAAGATCACTATGGACGTCATCTTGCACTTGTGTATGATTGCCGCACAAATCAGCTGATCAATCAGGAACTGTTACAAATGGGATTTGGATATCTGTTGTCCAACGGCATCGAAGGGCCGCATATCGATCGCATGCTGGATGCTCAACGTACGGCGATACAAGCCCGAAAGGGGATATGGCTGCAGCTCACCCGGAAACAGAAACCGGTAGACATCTTCGGAAATACACGTTCCATGAAATTCCATCGTTCGGGGTGCAGCTCCGGTAAGCTGACGTCTCGTTCAAACCACACGGCGCTTCCGTCTGTCCTGTCAGCGTTCCGTCGCGGGTATGCCCCCTGTAAGGTGTGCCTGAACGACCTGTTTATCGATCCATTGTTGATGAAACAATAGGGTTCAGCGTATGGAAAACCAGCCCATACTCAAAAAAAATCCCGGCATCTGCAAAAGCCGGGATTTCTTTACCTTATCGTTGCATAAAAAACATGGCGAATAGAATTAAAATAGCTGCAATGATA
>CAZKYZ010000443.1:0-3370 GCA_964557055.1 uncultured Desulfobacterales bacterium | reverse complement strand
TTTCGTAAAATGTTCGAGATACGGCTTGCGAATCCCGAGGAATGAGGCGTACTTACGGTACGCCGCAATGACGAGGGATACGCGTAACGCGGATATCGGACTTTTTACGGAACCGTCAAAAGTTACCAACAATAGAAATGTATGGCCGACAAGGGATCAGCACCGAATCCCGGTAAGGATTTTTTACACCACAGAGGACTCATTTCGCATGCAGCAGCTCGCCGTAGAAGCCGGCCAGTTTTTGGATCAGCACGGCATTGTTGAAATCCATCTGCACCCGCTGCCTGGCCGCATTGACAATTCGCCGCCGAAGCGTATCGTCGGCCAGGATGCGCTGGATGGCCCGGGCCATTGCGGCCGGATCACCCGGCTCGATGAGGAGCCCTGTTTTTTCGTGTTCCACCAGCTCCGGGATGGCCGACACCCTTGTGGCGATGACAGGGATCCCCATGGCCATGCTTTCAACGAATACGTTGGGGATACCGTCCATATCGCCGTTGGGCGCCTGTTCGCATCCCAGAACGAACAGGTCCGTCCGGCGATACTGTTCCAATACTTTTTCATGGGGCAGGGTTCCCAGCAGACGGGTTATGCCGGTCAGATCGAGTTTCCGGATCAAGGATATGATATCGGCTTTATCGTCGCCATCGCCGATAAGGGTATGACGGACCGCGACACCTTGATCACGCAGAATAGCGATGGCCCGGTAAACGGTGGGCAGTCCCTTTTTGGCGGTAAGCCTGGCCACCGTCAGGATGTTCACAGCGGTTTCGGCACGGTCCCGGTGGCTGGACCTGTTGCCGTTGGTTGAAAACAGGCTGACATCGATTCCGTGATAGACGGAATGGATTTTGGAAGCGGATCGTGGTGCCAGGGTTGCCAAATAGCGGCGGTTATACCCGGTGCAGGTGATCACCAGTTCCGCTTTGGATATTTTTTCCATCAACTGCCTTCGGTCCGATGTGTAAATATCTTTGGCGTGGGCCGTAAAACTGAAGGGAAGCCCCGACAGGATCGAAGTGAACATGGCGACAGACGTCGGGGAATGGGCGAAATGCGCGTGCAGGTGAGTGATTCCGCTTCCGGGAAGAATATGATGGGTGACATAGCCCCCCTGCAGGAGATGTTTGATGGTGGCTGCTTTCCGGGTCCGCAAGAATCGACGGAACGCGGTTGCGACAGCTTGGCGGTAGGCGCCGGGAGATTTGAAGGCCAGCAGAATATTGTGAACGAGGAATCGGCACAGGTTGCCGATGATGGTCTCCGGCAGATAATCCACCGGGGCCTGAATTTCCTGGACACTTTTGTGGCAGAAAGGTTCCCTCGGCTGCCGCATGGAGATGATATGGATGGCAAAGCCGCGTTTTTCCAGCAGCAGAATCTCATTGGAGATAAACGTTTCCGAGATTCGCGGATACCCTTTGAGGATCATGCCCAGAACGGGTGGTCGCGCATTACGGCCTGTTTTCATCGCGGAAACTTTCTATGCGCTGGCGCATGGAGTCGAGACCGGTTAGCGCAAATCCGCAGATGGCTTTTTGAATCGGGTCCGGGTTGTTGAGCAGATAAAAAACTTTTTCTCTGAGGCTTCGGGCGGAAATGTTTTCCCAGGGGATATAATCGACCAGGTTTCTGCTATTCATGACTTTGGCCCGGATCAACTGTTCTTGGCGGGGGATCTCCCGGGGGATGATCAACGAAACTTTTTTCTGGGAGAGGATTTCGCAAATCGTATTGTAACCGCCCATGCTGATGACAAGATCGGCGGCTGCCATGAGGTGTTCCATCCGGCGGTAAAAATGAAAGGTGCGCAATTTCAGCTGGCGGCTCCTTTTCCCGATAAGCTTGCGCTTTTTTTTGGGCATGAAAGGGCCGGTGACCAGAATGCTTTTAAAGGGTATTTCGGCTGTCTCCGCTTCGAGCATGGACAGGTAATTGTCCATGACGCCGAAACCGTCTCCGCCGCCGCCGGTGGTCACCACCACCAGTTTGTCACCCTCTTTGATTTTCATGTCTTTGCGGATGTTCTGCACCGATCCGGGGTCGGGAACCTTGCGGGGAATGTAGCCGGTGAAGTGGACTTTTTTGCTGACTTCGCCGTTGAGGCTGTATTCCGAAATGGGGTCATAGAGGGCACGGTTCCCATACACCCAGATTTCGGAATAGAGCGTGTCCAGAATTTGGTAAACGCCCTTTTCCCGCCAGTCCTCTTTTACGGTCTGGGCATCATCCATGATGTCCCGCAGGCCGAGAATTGTCCGGGTCCGGGGCAGGTTGCCTTTCAGCCATTCCAGTGTCGGCAGAACCTCTTTTTTCAGCCCCAGGGGCTCCTTGTCCACAATAAACAGGTCCGGGCGAAAAGCCCGGGCCGTTGAGGTGATGATGCTGGTGCGGATGTCCAGGGCATGGTCCGGGTCAATTTTAATGGACAGGGGCCGGTATTCCTTGTTGGTCATCTTGATCATTCCGGGGATGCGCACAAAATCCACCCGGTCGGGGAACTTGAATCGCCCGGCGATGGGCGAGCCGGTCAGGATCAGGATGTTGACATCTTTGCCCCGCAGGTGTTCGGCAATAGCCATGGTCCGGCGGATGTGGCCGAGACCATAGGTGTCATGGGAATACATGAGGATGTTGTAGGAGGCATGTTTTTTCATGTACGGCTATCTTCCATTCGTTCATCCGGCATGTGTTCCAGGGAAAAAGGCTCGCGGCAGACCAGCCGCCGGATCACATCACGGTTCGTATCGGTCCGCTCCCCGACCTTCCTGGCCGGGTTTCCGGCCCAGATTTCATACGGTTTCGGATTGCGGGTCAATACGGAACCGCCGCCGATGACAACCCCGTCGGGGATGCGGGTGACCTGGTACAGGATCAGGGACCCGTCATGGATCCAAACATCGGACCCGATGTACTTATCCTGCCATAATATGCCGAATTCTTCCTGAATTCTGGAAAGCGGTTCTTTCCCCATATGCACATGGTCGTGGGTGTAAATCCGGGTCCTGGGGCCGATATTGCACCAGGATCCCACATGGATGGAGCCGGTGCAGTCGAAAAACGAATACGGGCTGATGACAAGATTGGTTTCGCGGTCCGGTGAGGCGAACGCCTCCTCGGCGATCACCAGGCAGCCTTTGTGGACGTCTCCGTGCGGATATCTCACCGCCCTGGCTATGGCTTTTTCCAGCTGAATCGTCGTTATGGTGGAACATTCAAAACACATAAAAGCCCTTTGCTTGGGGTCGGCAAAAACCAAGTGATAATAGTGGGGTCACATTATTTTGTCAAGAAACAGCTTACGATGGTTTGTTCACCCTAACGTTGCAAAAGTCGGAGAGCTTCAGAGCCGCGGCGCCGAGGGAGAAGC
>CAZKYZ010000442.1:0-3381 GCA_964557055.1 uncultured Desulfobacterales bacterium | reverse complement strand
GAGTGGTGTTCAATCGGGAAGAACAGAAAAGGTACTCGCAACGCCTCAAGCTCAAGCGTGGTCGTGCCGCCACCCTGCACAACGGCCAGATCACAGGCGGCCATGTGCCGCCACAACTGTGGCACCATTGCTCGGCAGTCGATTTCCTTAGGCACGTCGAGAGACTTCGGGTCGATACGAGGTCCAGCGACAATGACCATACGCAGATTGGGTATGGAGGCTTTAACGAGAGGGAATGCGCGTCCGCAAAGTTCAAGGAGATCTCGCCCGATTGACGTGCCGCCCACTGTACAAATCACGAGTGGTACATCGTCGTATCCAAGCTCCCGCCGCAAGAAATCCCTTTGAGGAACCTTTTTTACAGTGAATTGTAGTGGATAGCCAACAAATTCGACGTGTCTTTCAGCGTACCGGCGGCGGTTGGGTAACAGGACACCAAAGGGCCGATCCGGCAAGTCCTCGATCTCGCCGAAGAAGATGGCCGCGTTCTGCCCACGAGCAGTCACGCGCCATTCTTGCGCCCAGACGAGGTTGAGCATCCATGCGCCGATCTTCTCGAACATATTTCCGGATGTGACCTCCAAGCCCCAAAAATCGTACATCATCACAAAGGGGATAGTCGTCGGCAACACGCGCATACCGAAAAAATTAGTGACGGGGATCTCGTACGTTTCATTCCCGACGATGACGTCGAACTTGCCTTGAGATGCAACCTTTCCTATCAGACGCGCATTGTGGAACCAGGCAATTAAAGCATGATACACGTAGGCCGTGAGACTGAGGCGACCGTTGCGTGCAACTGCCTCTGCAAGATCGGTTTCCCCCCGATACTTTACCTGTTCGGGTACGAGTCTCTCTCCGGCCGCTTCCAGGACATCGGAGGCAGGTGATCCCGCAATCCACACGATTTCTACCTCGGGACACATTCTGCGCATCTCTGCGGCGATCGCAAGATCGCGTGTCACATGCCCTAGGCCGAGCGAACCGCTCACATATAGTACCTTGCAACTCATCCGTATCCCTCTATTCCTTGTCAATGCACTCGAATGTTCTTTAATTCTTCAATTTTTCCCCCACCTTCGCAGGTAATCCTTATAGATCACACAGTCGTTTAGTTGGGCGTCGAGCTTCAGCGAGTCCGCTTGAACGGCTGGCTGGTCTTAATTTTGTTTTTTCATATTAAAAGTCAGGGATTGAAAAGATTACATGATAATGTTCATCATGTCGTTCTTCTACTTGTTTTCTCCAAAAAGGGAATTTGCCTTCCAATTTTTGCCCAGCAGGAGATTGAAATATTAATGGCAGATATTCTGGAGCAATGATAACGAGATTTATATATATACCATGGCTCTTACATGAGTCATATAAAGCTTCCAGATGTTTGGCTAATGCCTCAAAATCTATATCAAACTTAGTGTTATTTCCATTTTCGTCAAAATTATAACCATAGCCGTATTCGTTTAATATTGACGTAGGAAGTATTCTTGATTCACCCTGCTTATTTTTTACAGGAACCATAAAGTCTACGGCAAGGCCATTTTTGTGGGTTTTGTGCGGGTTTAAAGGACCACCGTTTGGCCAGCTTGCTTCTGCATACACATAACGTAACTCAGGGTTCTTGTCATAAATCGAAAGATACGCATCTAAAATAGCACTTCGTAGTTTTTGGTGAACGCAAGTACGACCAATAAATGAACCCAAATAAGAATAAGTTCTAAAATTATTTCCAGAAGTAGGGATCCTTTTTCCGTTAATCAACGCCCCCTCAGCGGGAGTGCCAATACTTTTGCTTAGTTCATCTGATTCGAAGTGGATCAAAACACTATTACCGTATCTGGTTGTTATGGTTAACAACAGAACAATTAAAGCAGTGAGTGATACAGCTCTCCAATGTCTCATTTATTCCTATTGGCAAACGTTGCCTTCAGCTGTGCGGTTTTTTGCGTCCGCTGGAAGGCATGGTTGGCCGTTTATCATTTGCGTTTCCGTTAACCTATTCTTTTTCCATAATTTCGCGCACCTTGACGCCCAGATCTTTTATGGAAAAAGGCTTCTGTATAAAATGTACCCCTTCATTCAGCACACCGTGGTGAGCGATGACATTGGCTGTGTAGCCAGACATGAACAGGCGCTTGAGATTGGGATAGGAAGACAAGAGGTTTTTGGCCAGGTCCCGGCCGTTCATTTCGGGCATTACCACATCGGTCATGAGCAGCTGGATCTGTCCGACATACTCCCTGGCCAGGCGGATGGCTTCGCCCGGGGTACTTGCCGGCACCACCGTGTAGTTCAGTTTTTCGAGCATCATCGTGGTCATTCTCAGAATCGCAGGCTCATCCTCCACCAGCAGGATGGTCTCGTGGCCCCGTACATCCGGATTTGCCGGCTCTTCCTCCCGTATCTGACTGGGTTTACCGATATGCCGGGGCAGATAAATCTTAAAGGTCGTCCCATGGCCCAGCTCGCTGTAGACATTGACGTAGCCATTGTTCTGTTTGGCAATACCGTAGACCGTGGCCAGGCCGAGGCCGGTACCTTTACCCCGCTCCTTAGTCGTGAAAAACGGTTCAAAAACCTGTCCCAGTGTTTCCTGATCCATGCCGCAGCCGTTATCGCTAACTGCCAGGGATACGAACTCGCCGGGCACAAAGCCCGCATGCTCCAAGCAGTATTCTTCATCGAAGACAGCAGTTCCGGTTTCGATGGTGATCTTACCCACGTCCGCAATGGCGTCCCGGGCGTTGACACACAGGTTGGCCAACATCTGGTCGATCTGCGACGGGTCAATATATATCGGTTTCAAGTTCTGGCCCGGCAGCCAGACCAGGTCGATGCCCTCGCCGATCAGCCGGTGAAGCATCTGGAGCATCCCTTCCAGAGTCCGGTTCATGTCAAGCACCATAGGCGCCACCGTCTGCTTGCGGGCAAAAGCCAGCAATTGTCGTGTCAGGCTGGTGGAACGCTGGGCGGCTTTTCTGATTTCCTCAAGGTTAGCATAAATCGGCAGGACCGGGTCCAGCTCTTCAAGAATCATTTCTGTATAACCGAGGATCACCCCAAGCATGTTATTAAAATCATGGGCCACACCACCTGCCAGACGTCCAACGGATTCCATTTTCTGGGTCTGGGTCAACTGGGTCTGTAGTTCTTCCTGCGCTTTTTGGGCCTGCTTGCGCTCAGTGATATCCGTGGACGTTGACATGAGGCCACCTGGGTTCCCTGCCGAATCAAACACCATGGCCGCGGAGACCTGGACGGGAAAACGTGTACCGTCCATACGAATTGCATCCATTTCCCCATACCATTTCCATTTGGTCTGTAGTGTCTCCATTATCTCATCATACTGATTGGATACAGTCCAATACTGTTTGAAAGGATTTC
>CAZKYZ010000441.1:0-3414 GCA_964557055.1 uncultured Desulfobacterales bacterium | reverse complement strand
CTCTATGTCTTTCAGATCTCTCCCAGGCGGTTTTTCGCAGAAAACATGGCAACCACTATGCATGGCATAAACACAAATTTCGGGAGAATACCGGTTGGGTGAACAGACGAAAACAATATCCGGAGAAACCTCGTCGATAGCGGCTTTATAATCCGTGTAGTGGGGGCAATTGACACCGGTCTCATTCGAGGTCACGAACGGGTCACACACACCATCAATCGTCAAGCCAGGCGTCCGCTCCACGACCGATTTTCGTATCTCACCCATATATCCGTACCCAACAATCAGTGTTTTCATGGATAGACTCCTACTAAAGAATCCGTCTGTGGAGTTCTTTTTGAATGCTGTCTTCTTTTAAAACTTTTTCAACAATATCGACGTCCTCCTTGAGATCGACGCCTAACGTCGTGGATTTGGTAATAACGCTTTTAATACGATATCCATGTTCGATCAGGCGCAACATGTCAATCGATTCAACTTTTTCAAAAGGTGTTTCGGGGAGGGTGATGTACTTTTGAATGGAATCCTTCCGGAATGCCCGAATACCTGTTTCCCGGAAAATTGGGACTTCTCCTTTTTTCATTCGATACGGAATCGGTGCCCTGGAAAAAAACAAGATATTACCATCTAAACCACATGCAGCTTTTACAATATTCGGGTTGCTGAAATCCTTTTCCCCCTCAAGCGGCGACAGCAGGCTTACAAAATCGATATCCGGATACGCTACCAACGGTTGGGCAACGGAAGTAAGGGTTTCCGGCAACAGCGTCGGTTCATCACCTTGAGCCACAACCACGATATCTCCTTCTAAATTCAGCATTGCTTCCGCGACTCTTTCGGAAGCCCTTTCATGATGGGCTGATGTCATGACAGCCTTTCCGCCGTTTTTTTTGACAACATCCATTATGGCTTCATCACATGTGGCAACAACAACATCATCAATGCCCTCCGCAAGCAATGCTCTTCTTCGCACATGTTCTATCATAGGAAGTCCAATTATCTGCACAATTGGCTTTCCTGGAAAACGGGAGGAATCCATTCGTGCCGGTATAACAACAATTACTTTTTCCTTCATTTTATACCTTTTATGTCAATTTTCAGAATTCACCTCTTTTTTATTCACCTTTTTTGTTTTCATCACGACAACTCTATGAATCGTTTTTCCATCATAATAGTTGATAAACGGTATTCGTTTATCAAATAGCGAAGGTCCTTTCCTTGTTTGTTTTTTTGATACGAAATATTTTTGCCATGGACAACATTCATCCAATAAAACCTGGTCCTCCTGTTTCCACGGATAATTTCGTATCTCCGATTTTTCGCCGTTAAACAGTGTTTTGGATTTTCGATTGCAGCAATAAAATATGTTTTGGGCCTGCATGCTGTTTCGGAGTATCTCAAAATAACATTGGATCGTATAGGTATTCATCTCTTGCATGGATGCTATATTAACGGCAATGTTGAATGAAATAGATTTTAGTTCATCTATTTTTTCGGCCGGGCAATATATAAAATCGTGACCTTTTTTTTTGTCTGCTTCGAAGATTAGCGTGTGCGATAATTGCGGGTAAACTTTTTGAAGATTAAAGGCCTGAACCAGCAATGTCTTTCCCAGGTCGGCTAGTATAATGGTTGCATCAGGAAACTGATTCTTCAGTAATGCGGAGAGTATACCATGCCCGTCGCCTATGACCAGTATCGCAGGTTTGCCTGTTATGGCCCCTGCGGTAATATATTTTTTTAACAAGTAAACGGAACAGACCTGTCGAAAAACATCGAATGTAGGGTCTAAGCCCATCAACCGGCATATTGGGGATGACTCTCTTTTTAATCGGTATATTTCACTCCGACCAGTCAATTGGGCCAGATATGATATCATACAGATTTCATCCATGACCTGATGGAAAATTGAATTCCATTTGCACTGCCCAAAGCCGATACCGGATATTTTTTTCAACTTTTGTTCTTCATCCAATTGAATCTGGAAAAAGTCACTATAGTATTGCCAATGCGATGATATATAAAGATTATCTTTTTCCGTACTGTTCTGTTTATAATAATTATCACATAAATAATCGATTACCTTTCTATTTACTGCGTTATTGCTTTTCATTTTATTGATTATTGTTGTCTTTGTTTGAGACTGAGCGAATAATTTTAGCGGGGTTTCCTGCAGCAACGACGTTTTCCGGTATATCAGTACTTACGACACTTCCAGCGCCAATCACCGAATTGTCACCAATCGTCACACCTTTTAAAATGATACTGTTTGTACCCACCCAGACATTCTTTCCAATTGTTACTGCTTTGTCATATTTTTCGGTATTCGAATAGAACCGCTTTTCGGGAGGCCAAAGTACATGAAAATCACTGTCGATAATAACGACATTCGGCGCAAACATGCAATTATCTCCGATCGTAATTTTTTTCTTGCTGGCTATAATCGTTCCATTCATTCCAACGTCATTTCCGACAAGAATGGATGCCCCCTGAAAAGTGGTAAAACTGGATGGTGCATAAATGGCCATTGATGAACGCCGGGATGACGATACCATATGAAAGTTTTTTCCGATGGTGATGGATCCTTTGGAGGGATCAAACATGGTAACATGAAATCTGCCCCAGATATTATATTTTCCATTTATGGTAAATCCCGGATAAACTAGTTTATAAAAAATAGCTGCTGCCTTTCCGGAAATAGCCGTAATTTTATAATTCCATATTATCCAATACAGTTTGGCGATTATATGTCTTATGCGATGATACATCCATCTATACCCAAAAATATTATTTACTGAGGTAGAACACCGCAATCGACATTGATGCATTGCCCGGTTATCGCACTGGATTGCTCCGATGATAAAAACAGGCAGGTATTGCCGATTTCGGTTCCAAAAGGAAGACGCCCGAGTGCTGACTGCGTTCGTGCAAAATCTTTTAAGTAGTTATCGACATCCATGTTTCCGGCAGGTGAGATGTCTGCCCGCAAGGCTTTTTTCAATCCTTCGGTTTCAACATAAACCGGGCAAACGGCGTTTACGCGTATTCCACGGAGGCCGAGTTCTTTTGCCAGGGATTGAGTGATACCGTTGACGCCGAACTTGGTCGCGCAGTATACTGAATTATTGGCGCTGCCCCGCTTTCCGGCGAGGCTGGAAATATTAAGAATGCAACCGCCTGCATTCATTTTGGCTGCTGCTGCGATACAACCGAACATGGTCCCCTTTAGATTTGTATCCACCATATCGTCCCAGAACAATTCATCGATTTCTCCAACCTGTCGCCATGCCGAAAAACCAGCGTTATTGATCATCACGTCCAGCCTGCCGGTCTGGTCTGTCGCAAACCGGATCAAGTTTCGCAAACTGTCCGGCTGTTTAACGTTTGTTTCACAAAATAAAGCCCGGTTGCCCA
>CAZKYZ010000440.1:0-3422 GCA_964557055.1 uncultured Desulfobacterales bacterium | reverse complement strand
CCAAATGGAGCAAAAGTGCCGCTTGGAATCCATACAAATTCGATTCCGGCTACCGGTTCCTTCCAGATTTTTGGATTTTTTTGAAAAATACGCCTTTCGATGGATTTGGACGGTTCCGGTATCTTGTCAGTGCTGCGCCGCGACCTCCCGGAAGATTCGGCGGCGGGATTCTCTCTAAGGGCACTCATTGATACAGCTGTTGTCCTTCTTAATGGTATTTTCCTGTTTTCCGGATAAATTCGCTCCAGCACCTCTCCGAAATTTTCCGGACGTTCGGATGCGTCGAACCGGGTGCAGTCAACAATCAGGTCGACTATGTTCAGAGGTATTTCCAGCCGTTTGAAATGGATGCCGTTTTCCCGTATCAAATGGACGCGCTCGGTAAAGTCCGCCTCTTCATAGGGCAGCCTGCCTTCCCATATGAAATAGGCTACCAGCCCAAAAGAATAAACAACAGAAGGCAGTTTGGGCCGCATCCCCCGTAATATCAGCTCCGGGGCCGACCAGCTGGGCGTAAATTGCGCATTGGCAGCAGTTGAAACACTGCTGAGACGCTTCAAGCCTCCAAGATCACCGATAATCAATTTTGCGTTGCTGTTGATCAGCAGATTGGATGGTTTCAGGTCGGAAAGCAGATAAACCTCTGAAGGATTATCCGTCAGCCGCGACAAAACGGCTGCCAGGTCAATCATCATGGAACTTGCTCTGTCGGGAGACACCGGGAAAGCGTCCAAAACATGATCGTGCAGATTCTCGGGGCACAATTCCATGAGTATGATCAGATAAGCCTGGGCTTTTTTGTTGGAGATCTTTTTGTCAACCAGATGAAAGTCGTGGATATCAATGACGCCATCCCCTTTGATCTTTTCGTAATATTCCTGGACGGCATGAAAATCCTGTGAAACCTTGCTGTCCAGATCGGCAGCACTGTTGTAGGAAACGGATCGCTCTACTTGAATGGGTACAATTTTTGCCGCCCTTTCCTTCAGCTCATCCCGAATACGAAATACACTGCCATAAATACCCTCGCCGATTTTTTCTACAATCCGGTAGGTTGGGAGGCATTTTTGAATGATATCTTCCATAACTGCGAGGTCGGCTATCTTAGCACGCAAACCCTTTCTGAACGAGAATAAAGCTGGTATTGTCCCTCAGGCCAATCTGATGGAGTGTTTTGATCAGGATGGATACATTATCGAAGGGGGTTTTTTTCAATAGCGACGCTAGATCGGTATCACGCAATAGATCACTGACACCGTCTGAGCATATCAGGTAACAGGCATCTCTCCCGGGTGATTCACGCTTTATATAGGCGCCGTTATCCGGCCAGTTGGTCTGAAAAGCCGGGCCCAGGCCCAAACTGACCAGATTTTTGTACGGATGTAAAAATGCTTCTTCGGCAGAGATGAGAGATCGGTCCAACATATCCTGGACAGGGGAATGATCGTGGGATACACAAACGGCCTTTCCGGAATCCAGCCGGTATACGCGACTGTCCCCGGCATTAAAGATCATCATGCCCGACCGGTCGACGACCAGGCCGGCTACGGTTGTGGCGCTGTTGCCGGCCAGTTTTTTCTCAGATACTCTCTGGGTATCCAAAAGTAGTTGTGCAACCGTAGCCGGGGTTACCTGCCGCAGATGATTATCCCCCATATTGCGGCATACAAAGCGGCTGGCTTCCTTGCCGCCGGGATGTCCCCCCATACCATCACAGATCGCTAATATGAACGGTATTTCCGGTGGCTCCACATGCTTCCGAAATGATTTTCGTTGAAAAATGCAGTCCCCGACCAAAAGGCAGTCTTCCTGGCGCACCCGCGGCCCCTGATCCATGTAACAGAAGATTCTATAAGTAGTATTCACACGTATCCGATTTCTTGTCATTTCCCGACTGACATAACAAATGGGTGAATTATATGGTTACAGCTGTTTTTTTCGTCTGGATGGAGTTGCGCCGTTTTAAAACGCCTTCTCTCCCGATTGCCGAACCTTACTGCTGCTCTGCTCTTTTCGCGTTCGTTCTGCTTTTATAAGATCCTCAATATGATCAACAAAATAAAACCAAATCTCAAATGTTTGTGTGTTGTTCCGATCCGGCCGAATATAAACGATCAGTTTGTCCGTGTTTTTTTCCCACGTATTGGTTTTCCCGCCAGCCCCCCCGGTAATGTCCGCTTCTTTAGAAGGGCCGTATTTCTCCGTAAGTGTTGCAACAATATCATCGCCTCCGATTCGGGTATCAATCTTCATCAACAGCATACAATTCGAATAACCGGAAAAGACCACTTCAACACTGTCAAAGGGCATCGTCTTTTGATCCACGTGCCGATACATCAGCTTCACGACATCGTGCTCCACCCGTTCCCCCCAAGGATGGTTCAACTCACGGTTCAGCTGGGACAATCTGGGAAAGCGGTCGTCTAACAGCATTCCCTCTGCCGGGGAAAGGGTGATGATACTGGATTTTGCAATGGCACTCGAACCAAGCTTTTCATCTAACTGCTTTTTCATTTCCGCACTAAAAATAGAATCTCGGCCCAGCCCGAAAAAGGTAAACGTTTCCGGGCCACTGCGGCAGGTGACCAAATCGGGTTTGGATGAATCGCCGCACCCGGTGAAAAAAACCAGGGCACCAACTGCAATCAAAGAAAACAGCCTGGAAATTCGCCGGAAATTCAAAATGTCCTCCAATGGATGCACAGGCATGGCCCTGCCCCCCGTTCTACCTTTGGATGGTTTACGGTAAAAACAATGTCAATTGCCACCCGTTATATATATGAACTGCTCAGGAAATCAAACATCAAAATGCGCCCATAGAGCGTTCGGCCGCAGAAACACCGTCCGGAACAGCCTCAAACAGTGTCATTTTTCATCCTCCGGGTATCTTGAAATTTCCCGATTCATGTTTATTTTTTGTGTTTTAACAACATGAAAGAGAAAGTCCGTATGTTTTACATTCATCGAATCACAGCCATCACCTGCCTGCTGCTGCTCCCCTGTTTTGTGTTGGCAGCCGACAGGGCCGGGACCGACGGCACTCCGATTTCCGCACCTTTACCAAAGGAATGCCAGACGGAACTCGAATATCTGTTGTCGATGATTCCCGGTGATGGGAAATTATTATTTTCTCCTGAAAAAATGGGCGCCACCTTTGATCTGTTACGAAAGGGCACCGGGCCATACCAACACTACGCTGGAAAAACATCTTCTATTTCATATGCTTATCAATCTTTTGAAATTGAAAGACCTCTGGATCAAGTCATTGCCTACATGTATAACCCGGATATTCCAGCCGTCGTTTTTTCGCCATCTGCTATCCGACTTTCCTACTGGTCGGAGGTTGATGGTAAAAAACAACCGTTGCCACCCCTGTGGAAAAACCTGAAAACACTGCAAAGCCCGTTATTTATCCGGGGCGT
>CAZKYZ010000439.1:0-3425 GCA_964557055.1 uncultured Desulfobacterales bacterium | reverse complement strand
CATCCAAAGAAGCATTGCAGAAGACGACCGCTTATCAGGACAAAAAAGAGTTGAACAGCGTGCTGACGGATTTCGATTCCGAAGCCGTCTGTTGTAACGAACGCGACGGATTTTTAGCATATCTCCAGGAGTTGTCGAAATCCTATGAAATGGATTATATCGATACCATAAAAAATATCGCTCCGGTAAAGGCAACGCATGCCACTGCCTGGCTCCAGCAGATCGTTGATGATATTTTGGCTTTCGTGATCAAATCTTCAGAGAAGTGAAGAATATGAGAAAACTGTTCGGTACAGATGGTATTCGCGGGGTTGCCAATACGTTTCCGATGAATCCGGAAATTGCCTTGCGGATCGGGAAGGCCGCAGGGACATATTTCGAATCGAAAGGCGATTGTGTCTTTATCGGAAAGGACACCAGAATATCCGGCGACATGCTGGAAGCGGCTGTCGCTGCGGGAGTTGCTTCATCGGGCCTGGAGGTTCATCTTTGTGGGATTATCCCGACCCCGGGCGTTTCTTATCTCACGTATTCAAATAGCGCTGCATGCGGCATTGTTATATCTGCTTCTCACAATCCCCATGAAGACAACGGTATCAAGCTGTTTGGGCCGGGCGGGTACAAACTTTCCGACCAACAGGAGAACAGCCTTGAGGATTTAATTTTTAAAGCACCGGAAATCGAAAAGAACAAAAAGACGGTAAAACCGGGTAAAATTCGTACACGAATAAATGCTTCCAGCAGCTATAATGAATTTTTAAAAACAACGATTCGAGCGGGGCTGTCACTGAAGGGCCTCAACCTTGTGCTTGACTGTTCCAATGGGGCCACCTGGCAAATCGCACCGGACCTGTTTACTGAAATGGGCGCCAACATAACATGTATAGGCGTTACGCCGGATGGTATTAACATTAATGAAAAATGCGGATCCGAACATCCTCGATTGCTCGCCGAAACCGTCTCGGTTGCCGGCGCAGATATCGGGATCGCTTTTGATGGTGACGGGGACCGGCTGGTCATTGTTGATGAGAAAGGCAATGTCCTTTCCGGCGACCAGGTGATGGCTGTATGTGCTCGGTATCTGGATGAAATAGGTAAACTGACCGGGAGTGCAATTGTAACAACGATAATGAGCAATACCGGACTGGCGCGGTACTTAGATAAACATCAGATCCAATGCGTATCGTCAAATGTTGGTGACCGATATGTCATGCAAAAAATGCTGGAAACCGGGGCAGTTTTGGGGGGAGAGAATTCCGGACATATTATTTTTCACCAGCACCATCATACCGGAGATGGGATGCTGGCGGCTATTCAATTTTTGGCGGCAGCAAAACATTTTTCATTGCCGGTTTCTGAGTTGGCAGGATTTCTGACCGTTTTTCCGCAAAAGATGATAAATGTTGACGTTCACGAAAAACCGGATATCCATACGCTTGAACCGGTAAAAAAATGCATTTCAGCCATTGAAAAGTCCCTGGGAGATGATGGCAGGGTTCTGGTCCGGTACTCGGGTACACAACTCCTGTGCAGGGTTATGGTTGAAGGGCCGGATATCGAAATCACCGAAAAATACTGCCTACAAATTGCAGAAACCATTCGGAAAACCATCGGGTAAAAAAATGAAAACAAAGCTGAAAAGAAAAAGGGTACTCGTTACCGGGGCATGTGGCACCATTGGAAGAGAATTGGTTAAACTGTTATTGCAAGAGTACAATGTAGAAGAGTTGGTTGGAATCGACAACAATGAAAGTGAGCTGTTTTTTCTGGAGCAGGAATTTTCTCGGTTTGACAACACTCATTTTTTTCTTGCAGATGTAAGAGACCTGGAAAAAATAAAAAGGGTAATGAAGCATATTCAGGTGGTTTTCCATGCCGCTGCGTTCAAACATGTCTTTTTGTGTGAAAAATCTCCATATGAAGCGGTACAGACCAATATTATCGGCGTTCATAATGTTGTTTCAGCTGCAGGTGAGAATAAAGTTGAAAAGGTTATCTTCACCAGTTCAGACAAAGCCGTAAACCCCACCAATGTTATGGGAACGTCCAAGCTGATGGGAGAAAGAATGATAACGGCTGCCAACAGTAAATTAAGAGAAAGCGGCCCCGTCTTTGCTTCTGTAAGATTCGGGAATGTTCTCGGTTCGAGGGGTTCGGTGATACCGATATTTCGTGAGCAAATAAAAAAGGGCGGTCCGGTAACTCTTACAGATGAAAAAATGACACGATTTATTATGAGTATCGAAAATGCGGTGCGTCTGGTTATTGATGCCATGTTTTTGGCCCAGGGCGGGGATGTATTCATTACGAAGATGCCTATCATTCGCATAAAGGATCTGGCGGAGGTGATGATAGATGAACTGGCTCCTACCTATGGATACCGGCCAGACGATATTTCCATCAAGATGATCGGTGCGAAACCTGGCGAAAAAATGTATGAAGAGCTTATGAATGAGGAAGAAACCCGCAGAGCCAGGGAGTTGGATAAATATTTCGTACTTTTGCCGGCTTTCACCAACATGTATCGTGAAATATCGTATGACTATGACGACTATATTTCCATGCAAGTAGAAAAACCGTATAATTCGTCCAACGGAAAACCGATGTGCAAAAAGGAACTCTTTCATTTCTTAGGCGAAAACAACCTGCTTTACGAGAGCGCCTCAAATTACAGGCATCCAGATAAGCGTCATTGGCCTTGAATATAAACAATCCTGCATTTCAAAATTTATATCCTTTCTTCGTCCGGATCAAATATCAATACCCTGAACCCTTTTCGCCATCTATTTATTTCCAAAATGGGCTGAATTTCAATGTACCTGGTTGAATTTTTCAAAAAACATCTGTTTGGAAAATTCGGTTTGTTGTATGTAGTGGCCCTCTCACTACTGATAAAGCTCCTAAGTATCGCCTTTATGACGGAAGTATCCGTTAACTCCGATGGTGTTTTGTACTTGACTGCCGCCCAGTACTTTGCGGAAGGAGACTATGCAAACGGCCTGAGGCTGTATCCGATGCCGGTATATTCACTGCTGGTCGCTTTTTTTTATAATGTATTTCACGATTGGGTATTTACCGGCAGAATTCTAAATGCCATCGCCATCGTTCTCATCAATGTTCCCATGTACCTTATAACCGCCAGACTATTTCATAAAGAGGCTGCTATTCTGGCCTGTATCGCTTTTTCAATCGCACCGATACCCAATGAATTTGCCATGGAAATTATCAGAGGTCCGGTATTTGTTTTATGCTTTTTGTCGGGAATTTATCTGCTGGTCGAAGCGATATTTCGTGAACGTTTACTTCTCTTTTCCACAGCCGCTATCTTCATTATAATATCACTGCTTTTTCGGATAGAAGGGGCTGCCGTTTTGTTTATACTGCCACTATGCATGGATATCTATTGTTTCTTTAAAAAGGATAAT
>CAZKYZ010000438.1:0-3431 GCA_964557055.1 uncultured Desulfobacterales bacterium | reverse complement strand
GAAGAGCACTGACAAAACATACAACAACGGAACCAAAGGCGGACCTGTGCGGGTCTAAGTCCGAGATGGACGTATTATTCGCATAACACCGATTGAGCTTGATCAAACCGATGCGCCCTCATGGGAGATCAAAGCACGGGGTCGGACCTTTTCACCACCGCGGAAAACCACTCTTGCGCCCTATTCTCTGGCCTGGCGATCCATGGTTTATTCACCCCAGAGGATTTTGACGCCACTGAAACGGGTGGATTTTGACCCCGACGGAAAGCGCAATTGTGAGAAACGGGGTGAATCCGGTTATGAACCCATCAGCTGGGACGTTGCCGGTGATATCGTCTGCAATGAGATCAAACGCATTAAGTTCGATTACGGGCCTGCAGCTATGCTGTCAACAGCCAGCTCACACCACCTGTGGGGTAACATTGGTTATCGGCACTCCGCTTATTTTCGATTTATGAATCTGGTGGGTTACACCTATGCAGATCACAATCCAGACAGTTGGGAAGGCTGGCACTGGGGGGGGATGCACCAGTGGGGATTTTCATGGCGGCTTGGGATTCCGGAGCAGTACGACCTGCTCGAGGATGCCCTTCAAAATACTGAGATGGTGGTTTTCTGGTCCTCTGATCCGGAGACGACCCATGGCATCTATTCTGCCTTTGAGTCCACACCCAGGCGATTCTGGTTGAAGGAGCTTGGCGTTAAGATGATCTTTATAGACCCATTTATGAATCATACTGCGGGTCTGTTTGGCGACAAATGGTTTGCACCGCGACCCGATGCGGGTAATGCCATGGCCCTGGCCATTGCCCATGTATGGATCACCGAAGATTTATATGATAAAGAGTATATTGCCAAACATGCCGTTGGTTTTGATCAATGGGCTGACTATGTACTCGGCAAAGAGGATGGTCAGGCAAAATCTCCCGAGTGGGCAGAACAGGAGTGTGGTGTTCCAGCTCGGCAGATCAAGGCCCTGGCCAGAGAGTGGGCTTCAAAAAAAACCATGTTGGCAGCCGGCGGCCTGAGCGGCTGGGGCGGGGCCTGCCGATCGGCCACAGGCGCTCAGTGGGCTAGGCTGATGATCTCTCTACAGGCCATGCAGGGGCTGGGCAAACCCGGTATCAACATCTGGTCCACGGTACAAGGCGCTCCCAGCAATACCGATTTCATGTTTCCGGGCTACGCGGAAGGCGGCATTTCGGCAGACCCAGATAATTCGGCCGCTGGTTTCCGCTGGGCCAACAAGACCGACTTCATGGGAACCAAATCCAATATAAACAACCCCGGCGGACAGCATATCCCAAGACTCAGGATTCCGGAATGCATTCTCGACGGCAAGGCCAACTGGCGGGGGAAAGGGTTTTGCGGCAGTTCCATTGAGGCTCAGTTTAAACCCTATAAATATCCTGAAGATGGCTATCCTGAGATACAGATGTATTATCGGTACGGCGGCTCATTTATCGGCACCATGACCGAAACCAACCGTTATGTTAATGCCTATCGGACAGATCGCCTGCCATTTGTGGTCAACCAGTCCATCTGGTTTGAAGGCGAAACCCGTTTTGCCGACATTGTTCTGCCGGCCTGCACCAATTTTGAACGATGGGATATCAGTGAATTTGCCAATTGTTCAGGTTATGTAACCGATTCTTTCACCCAGGTTAATCACCGGGTGGTGACGCTTCAGCAAAAGTGTATTGAACCTTTGGGAGAGTCAAAATCTGATTATGATATTTTTGCTCTATTGGCAAAACGGTTAGGATTATACGATTCTTTCACCCAGGGCGGGATGGATGATTTGGACTGGGTCAAACGGTATTTTGATCTTACCGATCTGCCCCGGCACATTTCCTGGGAGGATTTTGAAAAAAAAGGGTATTTTGTGGTGCCCCTGCCCGAAAATTACAAATCCACGCCGGCCCTGCGCTGGTTTGCCGAGGGCAGGCCAAAGGACACCCCGGACTGGGGACCGCATCCAGAGACACAGGCCGTGGCTGGAAGCGGCCTTCAGACGGCGTCGGGCAAAATTGAGTTCGTTTCTTCCAGCCTGTGCCGATTCAATCCTGATGACCCGGAGCGGACGGTCATGCCCCAATATATACCATCCTGGGAAGGTCATCACACCTCTGACCTATATGCAAAGTACCCACTTCAATTGATCAGTCCTCATCCTCGCTACAGCTTCCACACCATGGGCGATGGCAAGGAGAGCTGGATTAACGAGATCAAAGATCATCGGGTGCTCAAAGAGGATGGTCGGTCTTATTGGATTATCCGCTTGAATACCAAAGATGCCAAGTCCCGTAATATTGAAGATGGCGACTTGGTTAAGGCCTTTAACGACCGGGGAGAAGTGATTCTGGCAGCTAGCCTGACCGAGCGGGTACCGCCGGGTACGGCGCATTCCTATGAATCCTGTGCAGACTATGAGCCATCAGGCCAACCTGGGCAAAGCGCCGAGCTTCTGGGTTGCATCAATATCCTTACACCCAAGCGCTTTATGACTAAAAACGCCTGTGGGATGGCTCCCAACTCCTGTCTTATTCAGGTGGCCAGACTGGAAGGGGGTGTCCTGTGACTGCTACCTGGGGTATGATCATCGATGTGGCGCGGTGCCACGATTGTAATAACTGCTTTTTGGCCTGCAAAGATGAATTTGTGGGCAACAACTGGCCTTTTTATTCTAAAGCGCAACCAGATCACGGTCAACGGTGGATGAACATACTTCGTCATGAGAAGGGCGATTATCCTCTGGTGGAGGTTGCCTATTTGCCAAAACCCTGCCAGCATTGTAAAAATCCACCCTGTTTATTGGCCTCCCGAAACGGCGCAGTTACAGTCCGTCCCGATGGCATTGTTCTGATTAACCCGGATAAGGTGGTGGGCCAGAAGCAGCTTGTTGATGCCTGTCCCTATGGGGCTATTTTTTGGAATGAAACAGATCAATCCCCTCAAAAATGCACCCTGTGCGCTCATTTGCTGGATGATGGCTGGAAAGAACCGCGTTGCGTTCAAGTCTGCCCAACCAATGCAATGCAGATTTTCAAACTGGGGGAAAAAGAGTGGGAGCAGTTGATCAAAACGGATGAACTGACCGCCTATTTGCCAGAACAGGGGACCAGACCTCGAATACTTTACAAGAACCTAAAGCGGTTCACCCACGGTTTTATCGCCGGTAGTGTGGCGCTTGCTGATACCGATGAGTGTGCTGATAATGTTCAGATTTTGTTGATGGATGACCAGGGTCGGAAATTAGCTGAAACCCGGACCAATAATTATGGTGATTTCAAACTGCATGGCCTGGAGGAAAAACCTTCCAGGTTTTTCGTCGAGATTAGAATTGCTGGACTGCCAACCAAGTTGGTGGAAGTTGGATTCAAAACCAGTCTTAATTTGGGAACCATCATCGTTTAACAGACACGTAAGGA
>CAZKYZ010000437.1:0-3434 GCA_964557055.1 uncultured Desulfobacterales bacterium | reverse complement strand
CGGCGGTTTCGCTCTTTTGAAATAGCGGCGCAGCCGGCGCGTTCTTTCAACACAGAACGATAGGCACAACAACAGGCACCTGCTTCGCGGCGCCTGCGGTTTCAAAATCTCTGAACCAAAAACCGCCTTTTATGGGCGGCCATTATTTATTTCCGTAAACCTGCAAATATTCCCTACAAAACAGGAGAAGGCATGGGGTTGATCGTACAAAAATACGGCGGTACTTCGGTCGCCGATCTGGAACGGATTCAACATGTGGCCAACCGCGTGGCCAAGACCTATACCGAGGGAAACGACGTGGTCGTTATTCTGTCGGCGATGGCCGGTGTTACCGACAGCTTGATCGGCATGGCATATAAGGCAGCCGAAAATCCGGAAAAACGTGAGCTTGACGTTCTACTGGCCACCGGAGAACAATCGACTTCTGCACTGCTGGCCATGATGCTTTGCCGCATGGGCTATCCGGCTCAATCGCTTCTCGGTCACCAGGTCGAAGTCGTAACGGATCGCGTATACGGGAACGCCCGTATCCTGGAGATTGGAGCCGACCGGCTGCGCGAACTACTGGGAAAGCGGAAAATCGTTGTTGTGGCGGGATTCCAGGGTGTTGATATCAAGGGCAACATCACTACCCTGGGAAGGGGCGGGTCGGATACCTCGGCAGTCGCCATTGCCGCCGCTCTGGAAGCGGATGTATGCGAGATTTACACCGACGTGGATGGGATATACACAGCCGACCCGAATATTTGCAGCAAGGCCAGAAAGATCAAAGTAATCTCCTATGATGAGATGCTGAACATGGCCAGTCTGGGGGCCAAAGTGCTTCAGATCCGGTCGGTGGGATTTGCCAAGAAGTACAACGTACCTGTACATGTCAGATCGTCATTTTCTGAAGAGGAGGGAACGATGGTTGTAAATGAAGATTCCGGAATGGAGATGCTGGTGGTTTCCGCAGTGACCTGCAACAAAGACGAAGCCCGGATTACCCTCAAAAAAGTGCCGGATCAGCCCGGCGTTGCCGCTCGGATTTTTACGCCCATTTCCGATTCTGGCATTGTGGTCGACATGATCATTCAGAACACCCGTGCCGGTGGGGAGACGGACCTGACCTTTACCGTGCCGCGGGAGGACTATGCCAGAGCCTTGGAAATTGAAAAGCGGGTGGCTGAAGAGGTCGGCGCGGCCTGCGTATTCGGCGATGAGAATATTGCCAAGGTTTCCGTTGTCGGCGTGGGGATGAAAAATCATTCCGGTGTCGCCGCCATCATGTTTAACACGCTGGCCCGGGAGAACATCAATATTGCCATGATCAGTACATCCGAGATCCGGATTTCCTGTGTCATCGAGGAAAAATACGCCGAACTGGCCGTGCGGGTCCTGCACACGGCTTTCGGTCTGGACGGCGACACCTGACGGACATGCGACGCTGCCTGAAAACAGGGCCAAGAAAAGGTCGCATCGTGATCGTATGACGTCATGATCAAGATTTAATCGTTTGTGATATGGAGGATTTTGTCCGGCTTTTGCAGCTTTAGGGATAACGGGGGATTGCCCGTATGAAGCATTTTTCACGGGAACAGGTGGTGGTTGTCCTGTTGTTGGGTCTGGTTTTTTTCTGCACAGCCCTCTACCGGCACTTTTTTTTCTTTGGTTGAAAAAGACGGGACTTGCGGTAGCCGGAGCGGTGCCGGACAAATCGCCTGATAAAGGAACGAAAGCCCGACCCCAAACGAAGAGGTTTTCCATGAAGAACATGCTGGTCACCGGCGGCTGCGGATTCATCGGCACCAATTTTATCCGCCACCTGATGCAGGCCGATGATTTCGGCGGACGGATCGTCAACCTGGATTGCCTTTCCTATGCTGGTAACCCCGCCAACCTGGAAGGTTACGAAGACATCCATGACGGCCGGTATGTCTTTGTCCACGGAGATATCTGTGATGCCCGAAAACTGGCAGCTGTTTTTGGTCGTTACGAAATCGATACGGTCTGCCATTTTGCCGCTGAATCTCATGTGGACCGGTCCATTGTCGACCCCGACCGGTTTATTCGAACAAATATCAACGGAACCTTCAACCTGCTGGAGCAGATCCGCCGTCATGCCGGGCAGATTGAACTGTTTCATCACATCAGTACCGACGAGGTCTATGGAAGCCTGAGTGAAAAAGGTTATTTCCGGGAAGACACCCCTTACGACCCCTCCAGCCCTTACTCCGCCTCAAAAGCGGCATCTGATCACCTCGTCAAGGCATATGCCAGGACGTATGGCCTGCCGGTTACCGTTTCGAATTGTTCCAACAACTACGGTCCATTTCAATTTCCTGAAAAACTGATTCCCCTGATGATCCTGAATGCCCAGGAAGGCAAAAAACTCCCGTTATACGGTGACGGCCGCAATGTGCGCGACTGGCTTTATGTCAACGACCACTGCCGGGCCATCTGGGAGATTATGAAGCGGGGGCGGCGGGGCGAGACCTATAACATCGGCGGCTGCTGTGAACGCAAAAATATCGATGTGGTCAACACCATATGTGCACTCCTGGACCTCCGGAAACCTTTGGATAGCGGCATCTCTCGTGCGGAGCTGATCCAGTTTGTGTCCGACCGTCCGGGGCATGACCGCCGATACGCCATTGACTGCTCCAAGCTGATGACGGAACTACAGTGGCAGCCGGAGGAGACCTTTGAGTCCGGCCTGGAGAAGACCGTCGACTGGTATTTCGCCAACGCAAAATGGGTTGGCGGTGTCCGTAGCGGCGATTATCTGAAATGGATGGAAACGCATTACGGGTAGCGGGTATACAGCTGCCTTTCGGTAATCTGAACCAATAAAGGTGCACACATGCAAAGCAATCACCAGCGTGGAAAAGACCGGATCATATTTCCCCTGGATGTTCCTTCCAAGAACGATGCCCTTCGCCTGGTTGATCAGCTTGCCGGGGAAGTAGGCATGTTTAAGGTCGGTTTGGAACTCTTTATCCAGGCCGGTCCCAAGTTGGTTGAAAAAATTATTCAGAAAGGGCCGGCCGGCGTTTTTCTCGATCTGAAATTACATGATATCCCCGTTACGGTCTCCCGTGCAATGCAACGGGTTGCTGCCCTCGGCGTCACTTTTGCCACCGTTCATTGTGGAGAGACACCCCGGATGCTGGAAGCGGCGGTGCTGGGAGCTGGTGGGCAAGTGGGTGTTCTGGCCGTAACCGTATTGACCAGCGTGTCTGTCCTCGATTTGAAACTGGCCGGATTCCGGCAACCCTACCGTTCGGAAATGTCCAGCCTGGTTCTCAAACGAGCCGGCATGGCCATGGAGCTGGGGTGTACCGGTGTGGTCTGCTCCGGGAAAGAGGTAAAAGCGATCAAGGAGAGCCTGGGAAGCGACTTCATCGTGGTAACACCGGGCATCCGCCCCACCTGGGACAACATCTCGCCGGACG